>JAWOIM010000249.1:0-13768 GCA_046484685.1 Chloroflexota bacterium
CGCCGTGTTTGGCTCACCGGCGTCTTTGCCGTTCAGCATGGTCTGGCAGGACATACGTTTATTGCGGCGGGCTGATGATTTCCACTATTCTCATAGCCAATCGGGGGGAAATAGCGTGCCGGATTATTGAGAGCTGCCGCCGGTTGGGTCTGGGGACAGTAGCCATTTATTCGGAAGTGGATGCCGGGGCGCGGCATGTGGCGCTGGCCGACACGGCCGTTTTCCTCGGTCCCGCCCCCGCGGCTGAATCCTATTTAAATAGTGAGGCGATCATTGAAGCTGCCCAACGCACCGGGGCCGACGCCATTCATCCCGGTTATGGTTTTCTGGCCGAAAATGCCGATTTTGCCCGCGCCTGTGCCCAGGCCGGGCTGATTTTTATTGGCCCCACGCCAGAAGCAATAGCGGCCATGGGCAATAAGCGGGCCGCCAGAGAGTTAGTGGCCGCCGCCGGCGTACCCATTATGCCGGGCTATGATGGAGCGGAGCAGGAAAATGAGCATTTCTATACGGCTGCCGCGGAGATAGGCTACCCCGTCATGGTCAAAGCGGCCGCCGGCGGTGGGGGCAAAGGGATGCGGCTGGTAACCAACCCCGACGATCTGGTCGACGCCCTGGCCGCCGCCCGTCGCGAGGCCCAACAGGCGTTTGGCTCCGACGACCTGCTGCTGGAAAAGGCGCTGGTCCGGCCGCGCCACATTGAAGTACAAATTATTGGCGACCAGCAGGGGCAGATTATTCATCTGGGCGAGCGGGAATGTTCTATCCAGCGTCGCCATCAAAAGGTGTTGGAAGAAGCGCCGGCACCGGCCTTGAGCGCTGAATTGCGGCAACAGTTGGGGGAAACGGCCGTATTGGCCGCTCAAACCATCAACTACACCAACGCCGGTACGGTTGAGTTTCTGCTTGATGCCGGTAATAACTTCTACTTTCTGGAAATGAACACCCGCCTCCAGGTAGAGCATCCCGTGACCGAACAGATCGCCGGGCTGGATTTGGTTGCCTGGCAGATCAAGGTAGCCGATGGGGAGCCGCTGCCGCTGGCTCAGGCCGAGGTTGTCTTTAGTGGCCACGCCATCGAAGCCCGCCTGTATGCCGAGAACCCGGCCAACGATTTTTTGCCCGTGACCGGTCAGGTGGCCCTCTGGCAGCCGCCTGTCGGCGAAGGCGTGCGCGTGGATCACGGCTTGCAAACGGGGGATGAGGTCTCGATTTATTATGACCCGCTGCTGGCCAAGCTTATTGCCCACGGACCGGACCGGAAAACGGCCGTTCACCGCCTGCGCCGTGCCCTCAATCAAACCGCCCTGCTTGGTCTGACCACCAATCTCCCCTTTTTGCGGCAGGTGGTGGCCCATCCCGCTTTTGAGGCCGGAGAACTGCATACCGGCTTTCTGACCGACCATTTTCCCCACTGGCAGCCCCCGGCCGGCACTGCAATGCTCCCCTTGCTGGCGGCGACTATCCATCGCCTGACCAGTGCGCCCCAGATAGCCACCAACAGCGGTTACTGGCGCAATAATCCCCACGGGCCGCAGATGTTTCCTTTTGGCCTTGAGGGGCAGGTGGTTGAGGTGGGGATTGTGCCGGTAATTAGTGACCAGTATTTAGTAATGTCACTGCGCGACCGCTTCGCGCACAGTACTCAGTATTCAGTTTTGATGAGTGGTGAATGGTATGAGGTAGAAGTTGTAGAGTGGGTGGATGGGGTGATGGTTTTGGCTGTGGCTGGTGTACAGCGGCAGATGTCGGCCGTATTTCACGAAAACAGGTTGTGGGTCGATTATTGTGGACAAACGGCCGTTGTCGAATATTTGCCCCGTTTGCCCCGGCCGGCCGCCGCTGCGGCCGCCGGCTCGCTGCGTGCTCCCATGCCCGGTTCGATTTTGGCCGTGCTGGTGGAGATAGGGCAGAGGGTTAACAAAGGACAGCCTTTGCTTAAACTGGAAGCGATGAAAATGGAGCATACCATTCGCGCCCCAGTCGAGGGAGTGGTAACGGCCGTTTACTACGCCCCCACCGATACGGTCGCCGCCGATGCCGAACTAATACGCCTTGAACCAACCTGATACAGAACTTTTGTAACTACTAACGCTCTCAGGAGAAACCGGGTTTTTAGGTTACTTGAGTACAAGATCGACAATGGTATACCGGGAAAAACCCGGTTTCTGGCTTAGTAATTACGAACTTTTTGGGTATTCCCAATGGCCAGTCAATCCTTTATACTATGCCAGTTCATACTATCAAATAGGCTGCTCTGGACTTCCGTCAGCATGCCTGTAATATAAAGCGTGAAAAATAAATAAGTAGCATCTCTCAAGAGACTTTTGAAGGTTTAGCTCTTGAAAGCTGGCAGACGGAAAAACTTCAAAAGTCTGAATGGTTACATATTAAGTACTGTAATTTGTGGAACAGGACAATTGCTGTCTACAAAGGAGAATAATTCGTGAAACAAAAAGGCATGACAATTCTATATTATGGGCTGCTGTTTTTTATGCCGCTCCTTTGGTTAACGGCCTGTGGTAACCGTGAAATTAGTTTCAGCACGGCCAACATTGCCGACGCTCGTCTGACAAAAGATGAGGCCGGTACGCAGGCGACCACGACGTTTAATCCCGAAGATCCCTTTTACCTGATTGTTAATTTGGCCAATGCGCCCGACAGTACGACGGTCAAAGCGGAATGGACGGCCGTTTCTGTAGCCGGGGCCGATCCCAACACGCTGCTGGATGATGTAACGCTCACCAGCGGCGATGGCACCCTGACTTTTGACCTGAGCAGCACTGCTGCCTGGCCGGTCGGAGAGTACAAAGTTGATCTCTATCTCAATGACGAACTGGACCGCACCCTTGATTTTCGTGTTCGGGCAGGATTGGCTCAGGAACCGGTCGAACAACCAGCCGATCCGGAGGAAGAAGCACCTGAATTATCATCAGGTGCGGTGGCTACCTTAGAAGGCGTCAGGCAGGCTGTCATTCAGATTGAAGCGCAAGGTACGTTTGTTGATCCCCAGGTAGGCACGCGCTACAACGTGGCCGGCAGCGGTTCCGGCTTTATTATTGAGGAAAGCGGTATTGCCGTCACCAATAACCATGTTGTCACCGGTGCGGCCCTGCTGCGCGTCTGGCTAGATGGGGAGAGCCAGCCGCGCAATGCCCGGGTCCTGGGCGTTTCGGAATGTGCCGACCTGGCTATCATTGATATTGAAGGGGATGGCTTTTCTTACCTGGAATGGTTTGACGGCAATGTGGATGTGGGTTTGGATGTCTACGCGGCCGGATTCCCTCTGGGTGACCCGGAATATACGCTGACGCGGGGCATTGTTTCTAAAGCACGCACCGACGGCCGTACCAACTGGGCTTCCGTGGCCAACGTCATTGAGCATGATGCCACCATCAATCCCGGCAACTCCGGCGGGCCGCTGGTAACGTCGGATGGCAAAGTAGTGGCCGTTAACTATGCCGGAGCCTCCAGCGTGGGCCAATTCTTTGCCATTGCCCAGCCCCAGGCCCTGCCGGTTATTGAGCAAATGCGCCAGGGGAATGATGTGCTGTCGCTTGGCATTAATGGCACGGCCGTTCTCGCTGACAGTTTATCCGGTATCTGGGTCTCCTCGGTCAAATCCGGCTCGCCGGCCGACCGGGCCGGCGTCCGGGGAGGCGACATCCTCACCCGGCTGGAAGGACTGATCCTGGCCACCGATGGTACCATGGCCGACTATTGCGACATTCTACGCAGTCGTTCGCCTGAAGATACCCTGGCTCTTGAGGTGCTGCGCTTTGAAACCGAAGAAGTATTGGAAGGGCAGATAAACGGCCGTGAATTAGAACTATCCTTCTCTTTTGCTCAGCAGTTGGGGGGCAGTGCCGGTGATGAGTCGGGTGCAGGGGTGGGAACGGCCGATACGTATGCCAACTACACCTTTGTCAACGATAATTCCGGTCTGCTCTCCGTCGAGATTCCAGTTGATTGGGCAGATGTCGATGGCAGCCCGTGGACGTTGGAGGGGGAAGTGATTGGCCTGTCGGTCACGGCCGCACCCAATATTAACGACTTTAATAACTCCTGGACGACACCTGGCGTTTTCTTTGGGGCCAGTGAGGAATTCGTTTTGCCCACCAACGAACTGCTCGACCTCTTCGACTTTGCTGATAGCTGCCAGTATAGTGGTCGTGATTCATACGAGGACCCGGTTTATGCCGGTGTCTATGATCTTTGGGCCGATTGTGGCGGCACCGGTTCGCTGCTGGTTGTGGTGGTAGTGGAGCCGGCCGACGGCAGCTATACGGCCTTTGTGCTGGTGCAGGTCGTCAGCGATGCCGATCTGGATGCGTTGGACCGAATTCTGGATAGCTTTATTGTCAATTAGAAACAGAGGCCCCGCACTAAAGAAACCGGGTTTTTAGCGTATAGTCCTTTTGGTATCCCCGCCAAAAACCCGGTTTCTGGCTTGATAAAAAATGAGAGAGCCAATCCGACTGCTGTTAGTCGTCGATCACACCATCATGGGTCAGGGAATTGAGATGCTCTTGTCACAAGAGCCTGACCTGCATGTGGTAGAAAAGGTGGTCAGTGGTGTCACAGCCGTGACACGCTATCAGGCTGTTCGTCCAGATGTGACTCTGCTGACTGTATCTTCGCCGCTGTCAGAGGGTGGATTGGCTGTCATTGCTGCCCTGCGGCGAACTGATGCGGCGGCCCGACTTGTTGTGCTAAGCATTGAAGATTCAGACCAAATAGCAGCAGCAGCGATTCGGGCGGGAGCCACAGGTTACTTGTTAAAGGAAGCTTCGCTGGCCGACCTCGTAAAAGCGATACGGACGGTTTATGAAGGTCGCCCGGCTTTGTCTCCGGACTTGATGTTAAAGTTAATTGAGTTGATTAAACGGCCATCTACCCCTGACGATAGCGATAAACTGTTAACCCTGCGCGAGTCAGACATTGTGCGTCTGGTGGCCCAAGGGTTAACCAACCAGGAAATTGCTGATCACCTCATTATCAGCGAGCGCACCGTGCGGACCCATATCAGTCATATATTACTCAAACTGAATTTAAGCAATCGAACGCAACTGGCCCTCCACGCCCTGCGTCACGGTTGGGTCCGTCTGGACGGCACGTTGGCTAAGTAAAACGTGCAGCGCAAATAGTGAACCATCCCGCTTTTTACGATGGTACGTCATTTGACGTATACAAAAGCACATCATTTCGCCGATGTGTCAGAGATAAAGTAAGTGTAGGATTAGCCCATATTCTTGTAAATATTGAGGAGAATAACAAAATGGAACTTTCAGAGAAAATTAGCGTGGCTCGCTGTCCTGAATGTGTGACCAACATCCGTTTTGAGCAACAACCAACGCTTCATGATCTGGTAACTTGCCCGGAATGTGGCACAGAATTAGAAGTAATAAAATTATCCCCCCTTAAACTCGACTGGGCTTATGATGATGAGGAGGATGATGACTGGGTCGATGATGAGGAATGGGATGGGGACGAAGATTACGACGATGAGGATGAAGAAGAAGTTTGGGACGTCGACGAGGAAGAGTGGGATTAGTTCCGCTGTTTCATGACGCATAACCAATAATCAGTCTTTAATAAGCCTGACTGGTCGCTCTTGACTTGTCAGGCTTTTATTTTATAAACAGCGTTCCCTGGGCAAAGGATTTGGCAAAAACGGATCGGTAATTTGGTCTGTTAAAAACAAAAATAAACGCTTAGCTATAGAGCCAATTCTCTTGTAATCTCCCCGCCTCCTCATTACAATTAGAGCCAGACTATATTTTGCAAACAAAGTTAAGCCTAAGCAGAGGTTTTACCCTCGGTGCTGCTTTTCTACGGAGGATGATAATATGAGTAATAATGACAATGTTTCTCAAAACGGACAGAGCGAAGTAGCCAGCATCAAAGTCAAGCGCGGCCTGGCCCAGATGTTAAAAGGGGGCGTCATTATGGATGTGGTGACGCCCGAACAGGCAGTCATTGCTGAGGAAGCGGGTGCCGTGGCCGTTATGGCCCTGGAGCGCGTTCCGGCCGATATTCGCGTAGACGGCGGCGTGGCCCGCATGTCTGACCCCGGCATGATCAAAGAAATTATTCAGTCGGTCAGTATTCCGGTCATGGCCAAAGCCCGTATTGGCCACTTCGTGGAGGCCCAAATTTTACAGGCCCTCGGTGTGGATTATGTGGATGAGAGCGAGGTATTGACCCCGGCCGACGAGACGTATCACATCAATAAGCATCCCTTCAAAGTGCCTTTTGTCTGCGGCTGCCGTAATCTGGGTGAAGCGCTGCGCCGTATTGGTGAGGGGGCGGCCATGATTCGTACCAAAGGCGAGGCGGGCACAGGTGACGTGGTGGAAGCCGTGCGTCACGCCCGTACCGTTCTGGGCGACATTCGCCGTTTGCAGTTGATGCCCGATGAGGAGCTAATGACGTTTGCCAAAGAGATTGGCGCTCCCTATGAATTGGTTAAAGAGACGAAGGCGCTGGGCCGACTGCCGGTGGTCAACTTTGCCGCCGGGGGCCTTGCCACTCCGGCCGACGCGGCCCTGATGATGCAAATTGGCGTCGATGGTGTCTTTGTTGGCTCTGGCATCTTCAAGAGTGGTGACCCGGCCCGCCGCGCCAAAGCGATTGTGGAAGCCACCACCCATTTCAACAACCCGGAGATTTTGGCTCAGGTGAGCGAGAACCTGGGTGAGCCGATGGTGGGTATCAACGTCAGCAGCCTGGCGGAGAGTGAGCAGTTGGCCACGCGGGGCTGGTAAAATAAGGAACAAGTAAGAAGTGAGAAGTAAGAAGTGGTTGGATAGCACGGCCGCTTTTTACTTCTTACGTTTTGCGTTTCACTCAACAAGGTGTATGTAAATGAGAATCGGTGTTCTGGCGCTGCAAGGGGCGTTTATTGAGCATATTAAGATAGTAGAACGGCTGGGGGCAACGGCCGTTCCCGTTCGTCTTCCCGCTGATTTAGAAGGGTTGGACGGGCTGATTATCCCCGGCGGCGAGAGTACCACCATCGGTAAGCTGGCGGTTCAGTACCAATTGGTCGAGCCGCTGCGCCGCTTTGCTCTGGCAAAGCCGGTCTGGGGCACGTGCGCCGGGATGATCTTCATGGCCAAAGAGATTGGCAGGGCCAAATCTGGCCCTGACCAACCGCTGCTGGGCGTCATGGATATTGTGGTAGAGCGCAATGCGTTCGGCCGGCAGGTGGACAGCTTCGAGGTTGACCTGGATGTGCCCGCCCTGGCCAACGGATCGGGACCGGTGACGCCGTTCCCGGCCGTTTTTATTCGCGCCCCGCGTCTGGTAGCGGCCAATGGTGCGGCTGTGGTGTTGGCCACGCTGGCAGATGGAACGGCCGTGGCTGCCCAGGAAGGCCACTGGCTTGTTACCTCCTTCCACCCCGAACTAACCGACGATGATCGCTTTCATCGTTACTTCCTCGGTTTGGTCGGGTGAACGGTGAGCGGTAAACGGTGAACAGTAATGTCGCGGTGCGACCGCTTCGCGTACAGTATTCGGTTTTTAGTAAAAAGGGCGAGAGCGGCGGGATGGCAGATCGTGGTGAAAATGTACGATCATGGCCCGCCGCTCCCGCCCCTACCATAGACATTATTACGTTTTACGCACTACGCATCACGTTTCAAAGGAGATTTTTATGCCACAATTTGAATACATGGTTTGCGCTCTGCAATTTAACCGCGTTACCTTTGTCAACGGCGACTGGCAGGGCAGCCAGCCGCTTGATCCCCAAAATCCCAGCGACGCCTTTGCCAGTTGTCCTACCGTCTGGGACTATTTGCAAACGGCCGGCGGGCAGGGCTGGGAACTGGTCGCTGCCCTGGAGCAAACGGCCCAGGATGCCCAGAAGATGCAGACGCTTTATCTGAAACGGATTGTTGCAGGGTAGTGCGTAGCTTTGTTCGGCTGCGTGTTACATCATGCCAGGATGTACTTAGACGACAACCTTCTCTGCGCCTCTGCGCCTCTGCGTTAAAAATCAATAAACCAACTCTCCCCGCAGAAAAGCGGCCGTTTTTTCTTGCTGTGGATTGGTAAACAACTGCTCCGTGGGGCCGATTTCCACCAGGTGGCCGCTGAGGAGCAGGGCGGTGCGGTGGGCCAGCCGTCGCGCCTGGAAAATGTTGTGGGTGATCAAAACGGCCGTTGTCCCCTGGCTCTCATTCTCCTGCCGTACAATCTGCTCAATCAGCCCCACGTTGTGCGGATCCAGGTTGGCCGTTGGCTCATCCAGCAGCAGCACGTCGGGCCGGATGACCAGCGCCCGCGCCATAGCCACTCGCTGCGCTTCCCCGGCCGACAGTTGGCCCGGTCGCTGCTTTTCCAGGCCGGTCAGCCCCAGCCGCGCCAGCAGTTCGTCCAATTCGGCCGCGTCCAGGGATTGGCCGCGCAGCCGCCGCCCATAGCGAATGTTGGCCGCCACGCTCCGGTTGAGCAGGCCGGGCGTCTGAAACACGGTCGTTACGCGGCGGCGAACGTCGAGGGGAACACGGCCGTTTATCCCCATGCCGTCAAACAGAATCTCCCCCGTCGCCGGCGTTTCTAGAAAGTTCAGCAGGCGCAGCAGCGTACTCTTGCCCGCCCCGCTTGGCCCCACAATGGCCAGAACCTCTCCCTGCCTGATGTCCATATAAGGCAGATTGAGGATGGTACGGCCGTTATACACCTGCGTGATGTTGGTTAGCGTATACAAACCCATGATAATGGTTAATTGGTGAATGGTTGAATTGTTGAATGGCTAACGGTTCATTAACTATTCAACAATTAAGCCATTCAACAATTAATTATTGATCCGTTCCATATGATACAGCGTAAAGTTCAAAACAAAGGCCATGCCTAGCAGAATCAGGCCCAGGGCCAGCGCCAGAGCAAAGTTGCCCCGGCGCGTTTCCAGGACGATGGCGGTGGTCATTACCCGCGTCTGCGTTTCAATATTACCGCCGACGAGCATGACGGCCCCTACTTCGGCAATGATACGGCCGAAGGCGGCCAGCACCGCCGCCAACACCCCCAGCCGTGCTTCCAGCAGAATGGTCCAGGCCATTTGCCAGGGAGTGGCTCCCAGCGCCTCTATTTGCAGCCGCAGTTGGGGATTGACCGATTGCACGGCCGTTATCGTCAGCCCCACCACCAGCGGCAGGGCGATCAACGTCTGGGCCAGCACCATCGCCGTAGGGGTAAACAGCCAGCGCAAACTGCCCATCGGTCCCTGGTTAGAGAGCAGCATATAAACCATCAGCCCGGCCACCACCGGCGGCAGCCCCATGCCCGTATAGATCAGCGGCAGCAAACAACCTTTGGCCGGAATTTTCTGGCGCAGGCCAAACAAGACGCCTATGGGAATGCCCAGCAGGGAAGCCAGCAGCAGCGCCGTACCCGTCACTTGCAGGGTTAGCCAAACAATTTCGCGCAGCCCTGCGTCAAATTCCAGCAGCAGCCGCAGCGCGTTTTCAAAAGCCTGTAGTAGCAGATCCATAGGGGGTATTATAAAAGCGAGATGGCGAAGTGGCGAAGGTGCAGAGTAACGTCGCTACACTGCCACGCTGCTACTCCGCGTCGGGATAGAAGAGCGGCTGGTCAAACTGGTCGGTCCCATATTGGCCAATCATGTCTTGCACGGCGGGGGAAGTCAGCCATTGGGCAAATTGTTCGGCCAAATCGCTGTTAAGGCCCCCTTTGTCGGGGTTGACGGGGATGACGCCATAAGGATTCAACAAGGCCGGATCGGCATTACCCGCAATCGTGTCGCCGCCGACCATAATGGCTAAGTTGGGCAGATTTTGCTGTTGGAATAGAAATGTGCCGCGGTCGGTCAGGGTGTAAGCGCCCGTTTCATTGGCAAAAGTCAGCGTATCGCCCATGCCCTGGCCCAGCGAAAAGTACCAATCCTCGGCCGCGGCCGGTGAGTAATCGGCCGCCGACCAGAGGGACAGTTCCATGGTGTGTGTACCGCTGTCATCACCGCGTGAGGCGAAGGGGGCCTCGGCTGCGGCAATGGTGGCCAGGGCGTCAGCCGCCAGACGGGTCCCCTGTACCCCGGCCGGATCGCTGCTCGGACCGACAATAATAAAGTCATTGAACATCACGTCGCGCCGGGTTTGGCCATGCCCGCCGGCCACAAAGGCATCCTCACGGGCGCGGGCGTGGACCAGAATCACGTCCGCGTCACCCGCTTCGCCTAGGGCAATCGCCTGACCTGTGCCCACAGCAATGACATCGACGCGGGCGTTATACTGCTGCTCAAAGTCGGGCAAAATCTCATCCAGCAGGCCGGAATCGTTGGTGCTGGTGGTGGTAGCCAAACGCAGCACCGCCGGCTCGCCTTCGCCTGTACCATTACAGGCAGCCAGCGCCAGCGCGACGAGTAACAGGAAAAGTCTGTTGAACATGTTTCCTCCATGGAACGTAAAACGTGAAGCGTGAAGCGTGAAACGTGAAGCGTGAAGCGTGATGGGTCACGCACTACGCACTACTTGTTGGCTGCCGGTTTGCGTAACATCATAACCGGCCAATTGCTGCACGGCCTGACGAAAAACGGCCGTTTGCATCAGGTCAAACAGCGGCTGCAGCAGCGGGTCGTTTATGCTGTCCATGGGCAAAACCAGGTCGTAGCGCTCCTCAAACAGGGGGATAAAGTCGAGACTGGACATTTGGGCGGCGGCCAGAATGCCTAGTCCCACATCGGCCTGGCCGGCGACAATGGTTTGGGCCACTTCATGATGGGTGCGGGCGATACGGCCGTATTGGTTCACCTTCGCCAGATCAATTCCCAACCGGCCCATCTGCTGCGCCAGCCAGACCCGTGTCCCTGTGCCCGGCTGCCGGTTGACAAAGAGCAGGTCCGGGCGGACCAGGTCGGCCAATCCCTCAATTTGTTTGGGGTTGCCCGGTGCCACCAACAATCCTTGCTGCCGGTGGGCCAGCGTCAGCAGCGTCATGGCCCGACCGGGGAATAGGCGGCGCACGTAGGCCCGGTTAAAACCCGCCCCCCCGTCATCATCGGGCAGGTGCGCGCCCGCCAGTTGGCCCACCCCCTGCCGCAGCGCAATCAGGCCGTCCAGGCTGCCCACCGGCACGGTAAACAGCGCCGGCACGGCCGAATTGTCGGCCAACAACTGCGCCAATCGTTCCAGCGCCAGATCGTGGCTGCCCAGAGCAACGACCGCCCCGGCCGCCGGTGGGGTAGGGGTAATGGCCAGGTTGATGGCATAAGCAGCGGCCGTGGCCCGATAATATTTCTCCACAAATCCGCCAACCACCTGCGTGGTAACCAGTTCAACCAGCGCCGCCTGTTCCAGTTTTTTCAGGTGATGGCGAATTTTGGCCGGATAGCTCTCCAGCGCCTGCGCCAGTTGGCTCAGCGTGGCCGCCCGGCCCATGAGCAGGCACAAAATCGCCAGCCGCCGCTCATCGCTCAGCAGTTTGATCTGTTCAAATTGGGTCAATGTTTGTAAACCGGGCAAGTCGTCCATGGGGTTATTATAAGTTTTTATTTAATAATAAGCAAAAACTTAATGACTCTTTGAGAATTTAGGGCTTGCCGAACTCCCTTTAGCCGTCGGGGTCGTTTGACGCTATAATAGGCCCATCCTGGCAAGGTGCGTCGCACCTTTGACAATGGAGGTGGCAACATGGCTTCACCATTCCCTGGTATGGATCCTTATATCGAAGACCCGGAGATA
The DNA here is from genome assembly GCA_046484685.1 of Chloroflexota bacterium. Classification (GTDB taxonomy): domain Bacteria; phylum Chloroflexota; class Anaerolineae; order Promineifilales; family Promineifilaceae; genus SLGK01. Next base: position 11,706 of record JAWOIM010000249.1, read on the forward strand.
TGGAGCGATTTTCACAGCGATCTGGCCGGTGAGATTCGGGCGCAACTGAATCCGCTCGTCCAGCCCAATTACGTGGCCCGCCTGACGCCGCGCGTGACCTATGATATCGTGGAATTGGTCCAAACGCGGGGCATCCGGCCTGACGTGGCCGTCTGGCAATCGAAACTGCTCAAAGAAAGCGCCACAGAGATGGTCGCCATTCCCCCTGCCCCGGCAGAGAGCATGGTCACGCTAGAAATACCGCTGCGCCTGCTCACCGTCGAGATCCATTATACGGCCACGCTGGAGTTGGTAACAGCCATTGAAATCCTCCCCCCCGTCAATAAACGAACGGGGCATGACGCCTACCGGGATTATCGCCGCAAACGACAAGAACTGCTGCGTTCGTCGGCCCATTTTATGGAAATTGATCTGCTGCGTGGCGGTACGCGCCCGCCGTTGGAAAAGCCGGTGCCGGCCGCCCCCTATTACGTCACTTTGAGCCGGGCCGACCGGCGGCCGCACGTGGCCGTCTGGCCTATCCAACTGTGGGACGAACTGCCCCTGCTGCCCGTCCCCCTGCTGGAACCGGACCCTGATGTACCCTTGGATCTGGCCCAAGCGGTAACGGCCGTTTACCAACGAGGCGGCTACGTCAGCCTGATTGACTACAGCCAACCACCACCCCCACCTCCGTTATCAGACGAGGAAACAGGCTGGCTGGCCGAGGCGATAAGCGTAAAACGTGAAGCGTGATGCGTGAAGCGTGATGCGTGATAAAAAGCTCGCTCCTGACTGATAACCGATAACCGACTACCGACTACTGACTACTGACTACTGACTACTAACTACTGACTACTAACACCATGAGCGTAACGGAAGAAATCAAAAGCAGACTGGATATCGTAGACTACATCGGCGAGAATTTGCAACTGCGCCGGTCGGGGCGCAACTATGCCGCTTTTTGCCCCTTCCACTCCAACACGCGCACGCCCGCCTTTTATATCTTCCCCGAAACCCAAACCTGGCGCTGCTTTGGCGCCTGCGCCGAGGGGGGCGACATCTTCTCCTACGTCATGAAGCGGCAGGGCTGGGATTTTAAGGAAGCCCTTAAACATCTGGCGCAGCGGGCCGGGGTGGAACTGGAGCCGCAGACGCCGGCCGTGCAGCAGCGACAGGCGGCCGAAGAGAAACAGGTCGATTTACTTACGGCCGCCGCCGACTATTTTCACCATCTGCTGCTGTCTGCACCGCAGGCGGAAGCGGCCCGCAGCTATCTGGCCAAACGTGCTCTCAACGACGACGCTATTGCCACCTTTAAGCTGGGTTTTGCCCTTAACTCGTGGGATGCTTGCCGCACTCATTTCAACGAGCAGGGCTACAGTGATGAGGAACTTTTGGCGGTGGGATTGTTGACAGAAAACCCGGACAAGGGGACGCGCTACGATCGTTTTCGGGGGCGGCTGATCTTTCCCATTCGGGACGGCAACGGCCGTATTGTCGGTTTCGGGGCACGCACATTGGACCCCGACGGCATCCCCAAATACCTCAACTCCCCCCAGACCGACCTGTTCGACAAGAGCGCCATCCTGTACGGGCTGGATTTGGCCAAACGCGCCATCCGCCAGGAGCGGCAGGTGGTCATCGTCGAAGGCTACATGGACGTCATTCAGGCCTGGCAGCACGGCTTCCACACCGTGGTGGCCCAGATGGGCACGGCCCTGACCGAGGCCCAGATGCAGCAGCTCAAGCGGTACAGCAAGCGCTTCGTCATGGCTCTGGACGCCGACGCCGCCGGGGCCAAAGCCACCCTGCGCAGCCTGGATGTGGCCCGCGAGACGCTGGACCAGGAGGTAGAGATTCGTTTTGATGCGCGGGGGCTGGTGCAGCATGAGGGGCGGCTCAAAGCCGACATTCGTATAGTCACTATGCCGCCGGGCGAAGACCCCGACTCGATCATTCGCCAGGATCCGGCCCGCTGGCCGGCGCTGCTGGAGCAGGCCAAGCCGGTAGTGGCTTATGTGATCGACACGGCCGTTGCTGACCTCGATTTCAACGACCCCAAAGCAAAAACGGCCCTGGCC
>JAWOIM010000261.1:0-4357 GCA_046484685.1 Chloroflexota bacterium
TTGGCCCTCAGCCTGGGCAGTCTAGGCATGTTTGTGGCAGGGTGGTATTCCCTGGGCCAATGGCTGTACCAGTCACCCGGCAAAGGCCGCGCCCACATCCTCCTGGTAGGACTACTGGGGCTGACTTTGCTGCTGCAAACGTCCCTGCTGGCTCTGTATCGTCATCATCCGGCCGCCATTCAATTTGAACGGCTGGCTTCGGACCAGGCCAGCGGTTATTTTTCGGCGGCTCAGGAATTTGACCATTTGCCTACACTGCTGCGTGAGTTTCCGGAACGAATGTCAGAATTTCGGGCCAATCCCCACCCGCGCAGCAAACCGCCGGGCATTATTATGTTATATTGGGGCATGGAGCAACTGCTGCTGCGGCTGCCGGCGCTGGCCGAGCCACTGGGCCATTGGGCACGCAACCTGCGCTGTCATGATTTGTGGCTGATGTCGCTGTCGAATTCGGCGCTGGCCGCTAATTTACTGATAGGGTTGTTGACGCCCCTGGTATCTGCGCTGATTATCTGGCCGGCTTATGGCGTGGCAGCGCGGCATGGGGGGTATCGAGCGGGCTGGCTGGCGGCCGGCCTGGTGGCCCTTATGCCGGGCCGATTGGTGTTTACGCCCCATGCGGATACGCTGTATCCGCTGCTGGCACTGCTGGCTTTGTACTGCCTGGATACGGGACTGCGACGGCCGAATTGGATCTGGTCATTGGCGGCAGGCGTGGTGCTAGGGCTGGCAACCTTTTTAAGCCTGGTAAATGCGCTGGCGGCATTGGTGCTGGGACTGTATCTGGTTTTTGGGGTAATGGCGGCAAACCGGCGTGAATCATGGTGGGAAACGGCCGTTTCCACCCTGCAATCTCGCCTGCTTTGGCAGCATGGCATCGTGTTGGTTCTGGGAACCCTTTCCCTCTGGCTGCTCTATTGGCTAACCAGCCGCGTCACGCCGTTTGATATTTACGCCGCGGCGGCACCGGCCCGGCACGATCTGGGGCGCAGCTATGGGCTGTGGCTGGTCGGCAATCTATATGACCTGGCCATCTTTACCGGCCTGCCTGCCTTTCTCCTGGCGCTGTGGCTGGGCTGGCGACAACGCTCGCTGAAAACGGCCGTAACCTGGCCCTTACACCTGGCCTTTTGGCCCTTATTGGGTATTTTACTATTGAGCGGCAGCCTGCGCGGGGAAGTCGGCCGTATCTGGCTCATGCTGGCTCCGTTTCCCGTCCTGTTAGCCGCCGCTGGCCGGGCTGAGTGGCGTCCTCATCAGCGCCAGGCATGGCTGCTCATTATCGTCACAGCTCTGGCCAGTTGGGTCATGGCTACCCGTTTAAATGGGTCGGTTCTGGAATGGCCGGATCCGGAACCGCGCCCTATCTTGTGGCAGGCCCCGGCCATGGATAAGCGGCAGGTGGTTGATTTTGGCCCCGACCTGCGGCTGTTAGGCTATGATGTGGACCAAAACGCTTCTACTTTGGAGCTAACACTCTATTGGCAGGCCCGGCAGCGGCCTGACGTAGCCTACACGGTCTTTATCCACCTGCAGGATAGCGCCGGTCAGATTGTTGCCCAGCGTGACGTCATGCCGCAAAACGGCCGTTTACCCACAACCTGCTGGCAAACGGGAGAAACCATTGTGGATTCCCATACCTTGTCTTTGGCCGATCTGCCTCCCGATCGTTACACGCTGCAAACAGGGCTATACGAACAAGCATCGGGAGAACGTCTGGGTCAACCGGCTGTTCTCACAACCATAAAGCAGCCATAGTAGGCACAACCGTTCCCCCTTCACTGTTTGCTGAATACTGTCAGGGTAACGGCCGTTCCCAACCGTTCCAACGTGGGCAAATAATAGAAGCCGGTTTGCAGCCAATAATCGCCGGACGACAAATCAGGCGGCAGGTCAACCCTGTATTGGTCAATAACAACCTCACCGCTGACCCAGTCACCAGTGGGATAGCCGGCCGGCGGCCGGTCCTGCTGGGCCACCACTTCCCCCGCTTCGTTGAGCAAATGGACAAAGGCGGTATAGTTTCGCTGCGGCCGGGTCTGGGCCTGCCAGTAGAGGGTAATTGCCAGATGTTCAACAGTGGCAGCCATTTCCCACTGTTGCAGGCTAATTTCTTGGCCAAAATCGGCCGTTTCGCCCACCCCATCAGGGATTCGGGGGACCGTGGCCGGCAGGTAGAAGGGGATAAAATTGGCTGCCGGTGGGCGCATTTCGCCGCCAGGGAAGAAATAGCTCAGGTTAGCCTGACTGCGCTCATCCTGCGGCCGGATAAAGTAAAGGGCGGGGGCGTCAGGACGGCCGGCCGGCACGGCGCCAGCCGCACCGGTATAACTGTGCAGCCGCGCCGGATCGGCCAGGGCAAAATAAATAGTGGCCATTTCTTCCTGCGTGGGCGTGAGGTAGAGCATGGTAGCGGCGCTTTGGGCGGCAGCCATCTGCCCCAATTCCCAATCGGGCAAATGAAAGTCGTGGGCCAGTTGAGGCCGGCTGGCATAACGGCCGAAGTAGTCGCGGGTGGTGAGGAAGAGGGAAGTAAGCAGTAAGCAGTAAACAGTAATCAGTAGCCAGTATGCAGTCTGTTTTTTACTGAATACTGAATACGGAATAGTGAACACGCGACCAACGCCTATGGCGGCCAGGATGGCCAGGGGTGGGGCAGCGCCGCTCATACGGCCGAAATGGGGAGCATCACCGCTAAGAATGGAGGGCAGGAGCATGACGCCCAGCCAGAGGAAAAGGAAGATGAGGCGGAGGTGGTTAGACCTGAAAGGTCTAAAAAAGAGGCGGCGCAGGCTAACGGCCGTTCCCACCAACACAGCCAGCGATTGAATAGGATCGAGAAACGGCCGTCCGGGTAAATTGTGGCGTAAATGGGTTTCTCCCTGCCAGAAGAGGCCGCCGATGACCCGCCCCACATTGAGCAGCCGGGTGAGAAACGGCCGTCCTTCTACCACGCCGGCTCCATGCGTGGCCACATAAGAAGCGCGAAAAATAAAGTAGTAAGGATAGCGCCAGAAAAAGAGAAGTAAGGGCAGGGCCGTTAAGAAGGCCACCCCCCCCATCAACCCCAGGTTGAGCAAATGACGCCGCCACAAAGCCCGCTCCGTGTGCCACAACCAAAAGGGTAAAAAGGCGATAAAAAGCAGAGGGAAAAGCCGCGCCGAGGCATAGCTATACAAACTGAGGCCGATGAGAAAACCGGCGGCCGCAAACCAGGGCCAGGTGCGCTGCGAACGGCCCTCATCCACACCACGCCAGAAGCAGTAGATGGCCAGGGTGGCCAGGGGCAAAAAGAGCATGGGGCGAATGCCAAAGCGGGAAAAGTGAACAGCGGGATAAATAATAGCCAGGAAGAAGGCGGCAAAGAGGGGAATGGGGGATGGGGATTGGGGGTTGGGGGATGAAGGACGGCGGGTTAGCGCATGGGCGGCTAAGTAAGTGGTAAAGACGGCCAGGACGCCGGCCAGAGCGGGAACAAGACGTACGGCAAAGGGGGTGGGGCCAAAGAGGCGGATGGAGAGGGCCATCAGATAAATGTGGAGCGGTTCACGGCCGTAATTGCCTTCAAAAAAAACGGGCCGGCGGGTGGGCGTGGGGGGAGTGTCCCCATGGGCATCCAGGTAATACAGCTCCCAGCCTTCGTAAAATTGGGGGAACTGTTTGCCCTGCATCAGCGCCAGAGCATCGAGACCGTTGTAGGCTTCGTCATGGTAAAGGCCGGGCGGCATCTCACCTAACTGCCACAACCGCAGCCCGGCCGCCAGCAGCAAAATTATAATAAGCCAAAAGTAATGTGTACGCATCCGCTCCCTACCCGCTGTTAGCATCCAGGTGAAGACGATCGGCCCCATCGGGCAGCCGCCAGCGCTGACCGGTGTCAGGATCATACAGGCCAAGCCAGAGCTCAAAATGGGGCGCATCGGGCAAAGGTATGCTGTGCTGTTGTAAAAGCCAATCACCCGGCTGCCAGCCATCACCGCGCACGCCCAGTCCATCCCACTGGCTGAGCGGCGAGCTGTCGGGTGCGGCCGGATTATGCAGGTGGACAAAGATATGGGCGGGAACAAAACGGCCGTTTCCGCCCTCCCTCTCCCATGCCTCCACCCGCCACACCGTTAACAAATCAAGCCTCCCATTTTCAACCGCGGCCGCTGCACCCCATAACCCCATCTCCCCCACCGATCCCGGATCAGCGAATACTGAATACTGCTCACTATTTACTGAATACTGCTCACTATTTACTGAATACTGCTCACTGATTACTGAATACTGCTCCCCCACCTGCCGGTACAGCCGGTAGCCAGGCCCAACAGCAGCCAGTTCATAATACCGGTCGAGCAGCGGCTGCCATTGGGGA
>JAWOIM010000300.1:0-8319 GCA_046484685.1 Chloroflexota bacterium
GTGGCAACACCGCAGGCCACCAATGTCATTGTGGTCACGGCCATCATTGATCAGGAAGCCGACACCCCAGGCATTACAGAGGCGGCCACGCAGCCTGGCCCAACCAACACGGCCGTCCCTACGGCGACCCCCCTGTCCCTCACCCCTACAGCAACACCTCTGTCTGAGCCGGTTGTTGTTTTGTCCTCACCCACTCCAGTTGGGCAGATCATTGTTGTTGATAATACATACCAAACCATTACGAACAGCCCGCTCACCGTTTCGGCATCACGGGGCGTTTTAGCCAACAACACAAGTATCAACGCGGGCATACTGACTGTCCTGATTGGTGAAACCCGTCAACCGGCGCACGGCAGCGTGACCATGAATGTCGATGGCTCTTTTACCTATACGCCAGACCAGGATTATTTTGGTACGGACGAATTTAGCTATGTGGCCTGTGGCCGAGATAACGTGTGTGACGCTGGCCTGGTTACGATTGCCGTTTACTCTCGATTGGTAGCCGCTGATACCACTATTATTTTTGCTGAAGATGATGGGGGCCGCGACATAACGGCCGATATCGTGAGCAACGATGGTGACCGGGAGAATACACCTGTGACCATCATTGCCGTACATGATGCCGATTCGGAGCGGGTCACGTTTAACAGTCAGACGGGTACGGTCCGTTACGATCCCGGCGATCAATTTATCTATTTGGGTGAAGGGGAAACGGCAACCGATACCTTCCGTTATACCATTCGCAATACGCGCCAACTGTCTGATACGGCCGTTGTCAACATCACCATTCGCGGTCAGAACAATCCCCCTGTTGCCAATGATAATCAAATCAGTTTGCCGGCCGGCCGCCAAAGTGATTCATTGACCAATCTGCTGCTGGCCAACGACACCGACCCCGACACCAGCGACCAATCCCGCTTGATCATACACGCGGTTAGCAACAGTGACAGTGGCGGCAGCGCGACGCTGGTCAACGGAGAAGTCTACTATGATCCCGGAACATTCTACGATTCGTTAACACCCGACCAAACAGCCACCGACACCTTTACCTATACCATTGCAGACCCGCAAGGAGCGATTAGCAACCCGGCTACCGTCCAGGTGACGATTCAAGGTGTCAACGAGCCACCCGTACTAACTATCACCAACTTAACCAGCCCCGTGCCCTTTTCCGCCACCGTGGGCAGCGTGGCCATTGCCGAAACGGTGGTAATTGACGACCCTGACAGCCCCAGCATGACTGGGATATGGGTTGAGTTCACTGGTACCAATCCGCGCCCTGACGGGCAGGCGGAATATTTGCAGATCACGTTCCAGGGCAGCACCATTACCGGCACCAATAATTTTATTTTCATCTGGACGGATCCACAGCCAACGCAAGCGTATGTGGATGCCCTACAAACGATGCAGTATGTCAATAACAGGGCCACACCAACGGCCGGATGTCGTCAAATCTCGTACCAAGTAACAGATGATCGAGATCGGACATCCAATGTGGAACGGGTTTACGTGCAGGTCAACGGGGGCACTTGCCCCACGGCAGATAGCCCTCCTATACAACCTGTGGCAAGCCTGCCTGACCATCACCGGAGCATCCAATGAGTAACCGGATACGACCGCCGCGCAAATTGTTTATTCTCCTGTGCTTTCTGCTTGTGTTGGGCAGTTTGGGAATGGCCTGGCGTCAATTCAGGCCGGTTTATTCGGCCGAGCAGACGACGGCTGCCTTTTTACTGCCCGATACAGGCCAGCCGCTCCAGTTTGGAGCACAGTTAGCTCCGGAAGCGGTGGAAATCGGGCAGTACGTTACATTGACGCTGGTTGCCCGTAACAATCAGGCGGCCACGGCCGAACCCGGTATCACCATCCAGTTACCGGTCAGCCTACAGCCGGATGCTGACCAGCTTGACCATAGCCTGCTGCTGAACAATGCCCGCCATACGCTGCATTGGCATCCTCAACTAGCGGCAGAGGGGGGGGTGGCGGTACGTGAAATCCGGCTGTCGGCGGTGCAGCCGACGCTGGGTAATGGGATGGAAACGGCCGTTTTTACCCTGCTAGATGGTGAAGTTCATCAAGAAATCGCCCTGCCCATATGGGTGGGTCTCTCTTTGACCACCAGCGCCGCGTTTGCGGTGAGCGACGACACACCGGCCATGGGCCAGCAGCTTCAATTTACCAACACTAGCACCGGTCAACCACCCCTCTCTTTTCAGTGGGATTTTGGCGATGGGCACATGTCAACGGCCGTTAATCCGCGCCATGTTTATACGGCCCCCGGCGAATACCTGGTGCAGCTTGTGGTCAACGGGCACAATGGGCAGGCCGGCTACAGCCAGCAGCTGACGGTGGACCTCCCGCCCCAAGCCCAAATTGCTCTGCCGCAGAATATCTATGCCGAAACTCCCTTTGTGGTCCAGGCGTTTACCGACGGCCGCGAGCAATCTCTGACCTGGGAGATGGGAGACGGTATTACGTTGCGCGGTTTTTGGGTAGAGCATATTTTTGTGCGCCCCGGCTCCTATCTGATTACCCTGAATGCCGCCAACGAGTACGGCAACAGCGTCAGTTCGGCGCTGGTGGTGGTTCAAGACAAATCATTGGCGCCGGTTAGATTAGATTCAGGCGAAATAGCCGTTTCCTCCCTACAGTCCGACTTGACCATTTCATACCGCCACATAGACATCCAGCTAGAAGAAGACCCCGAAATTGAGCGACTGCCCCTCACCCAGCAGCTCATGGCCTATATCAACGTGGCTCGGCAGCAGGCAGGCGTGCCGCCGGTAAGCTGGTCGCCGCAACTAGGCCGGGCCGCCCAGATACATGCCGATGATGCGGCCCTCAACTTCGTCGCCAGCCACACCGGCTCAGATGGGTCCAGTCCATACAATCGGGTGGAGCGCGTGGGCTATGTACAGGGTTATTTGTTAGGTGAAGCAACCGCCTGGGGCTTCAACACGGCCCGATCCGCCGTCCAGTTTTGGCTAGACAGTCCTGAACACCGGGGCTTTATTCTCAGTCCCCAGGCCGACCAGATTGGCGGCGGCCAGGCCAGCAATTACGATTCCCGCTACGTCTGGTACTGGGTGGTTGAAGTGGGCAGTTTTCAAGTGCCGAACCAGTATATACCCTACGTAACCGGCACACCCCGGCCAACGGCGACGGCCACAACCACCACAGCCCCTACTGGAACCGCTACAGCTACAGCGACGGCGACAGCTACGGCTACCACAACGACGACAGCGACGGCCACCGTAGAGGCGACCGACACCACTACCAGTACGCCTACACCCACGCCAACGATAGAAACAACCCCGACAGCAGAAGCAACGGCAACACCTTCGCCCACAGATACCCCAACGCTATTGCCTACGGAAACGGCTACAAGTGAGCCAACATCGACAGCCGCGCCCTCAGCGACACCTGAGGCCACGCCTACCGTACCGCCCACAGAAACGCCTGCAGAAACGCCTGGGAGTGAAGAAGAGTAAAACTGGACTCATCGGTTCATTTAATCGCGCTTATGGATAATCGCGCTTATGGAGGAAAAATATGATAAACAATAAACCACCCCGCACGAATTCCTTATGGCTGGTAACGGTCGTTGGTCTAGCTGCTGTCCTGCTCTTGCTGAGCCTGTCTGCCCTGAGCCATCAACCCACAGCCCATGCCCAACAGACACCCCGCGAGATTCTGGTTAATGCCCAATGCAGCCCAGAGCATGAACATATCCGCTTTGGCCAGGAATCAAGCCATTACTATTGGTTTTGGGCAAAAAGGGGCTTGCGCTACCAGATTTCAACCAACATATTTGATACCAATCAGGATGGTCTGACAGTTGATACCCGGCTGCTTCTTTATCGCCACAGCCCATTAGAGCATCCCGGCCAGCACCCTTTAGCCGAAAGCGATGATTTAGCAGTCCCCTTAACACCAACACCGGACGGGTCACCACCGCCACCTCCCCAGGCTTATTATCAATCTGCCATTTATTACATAATACCGGAGGATGGCTATTATTGGGTTCAAGTAGAAAATATAATTGCTGGTGGGGAAGGAAGCTATTGTCTACAAATTATGCTGCTGGCCCACAATCCCTTTGCCGACCGGTGTGAACCAAACGGCTCTTTTGCCGAAGCCTGTGAAATACAAAACAACACGAAAATCAACGCAAACTTTGCGGGGTATTATTTAGATAACGCGGGTAAGCCCGAACAAGATGAGCGTGACTTTTACAAGTTATGGGTAGCAACGCCGGGGCTGTACGAGTGCAAGATAGTATATAGGTCAAACATCTGGACAGTAGAAGATGCAGAAATAAATTTAATATTCTATGATCATGATAGATTTTATCTTGACCCTGATACATCCTCCAGTAGAGAGGGCGATCCGGCGAATGCCAGTACGAGTGCCAGCGTAAATGTGGGGTTTCCTGGTTGGTTATATATCCTTGCTGAACCAGACAAAGAAATCACAGAGAATGGTGATAGATATGCATACGAACTAACATGTGCTGGCCCATTGCTACCAACGCCGACACCAACACCAACACCAACGTCCATCACCGTCAGGCAGCAAACAGCGCCAATCTCCACAGCCACACCAACCTATATTACCCCAACGCATCCCTCCCTGGCCACCAGTACCCCTCATGCTATGTTACCTGGTCCGGTTGCTTTTGTGGCCCTGTCTCAGCCGGCCGCTACGGCCACCCCCGATTTGCCCAGCCGCTCACTCTCCTTCACCATCCAAGTCTACTACGATAGAAACGACAACCAGAGCAAAGACCCGGACGAAGGCATTGCCAACCTGCCCATCTACATTTATGCTGATTCCTCCGATAAGCCCCTGCAAACAACCACCAGTCAGGGTGGGGCGGTGATGGTTGGCCTGGAAACATCCAGTCCTTCGGTGCAGTTGGTGATTCCCTATCTAGGCGTTAGTCAGGAGATACCGGTTGGCGCTGTTGAAGATATACAGTTGCGAATTGTCCCGTAATAGTAGCCAGCGCAACCTGCGCGGTCTTGGAGACCGCGCAGGTTTGCAAATAATCAATAACCGTGAGGAAATCTGATGACACAACAAAAACCACCGCAAACGAACGAGGTTGGCCAATGGCTGTCCCAGGCCAGCACAATCTTGTTGTTCAAACTGGGCGTGATCTTGCTGGGCATAACGGCCGTTATCTTCGTTATAGCCTGGTTCATTTTTAGTGATGGACCGCTCTTTGAGCCATCCCTGGAGCATGGCCTGCCCGTCTCTGCGGCCGACGGGGGCGGCCCGCTGGCTCAGCCCGGCCTGGTGGCCATCACGGTCAACGGCATTGAATGGGACGCAGCCCAGCCCCTCGATCCTCCCCGGACGGTCGAGGTCGATGGCTTTGTGCTAAATGTATCGCCCCCCTATTTGCCGGAGCAGCAGTTCTGGGGTGCAGCCGAACTGCCACCCAACCAAGCCGGCTGGCTGGAAAACAGCATTATCAACTACGTCTTTCGCCTGCCTGCCGGCAGAGCTTATCAGGAGATGCTGGCTACGGCTGCTGCTGAGAAAGCCCCGATTATATTGACCACCGCTCAGGGTAGGCAATTTGAATTTGTTGTCAATCAGGGGGTGGCGCAGCAAACGGCCGTTAGCCAGCGCCGTATTCAGCAAACCAGCCCGGCCATCACCTTGCTCTGGCTTGACGGCGACCAAAGCTACATGCTGACCGGCGACTACATTCCTCGGCCCCAAGAACTAGAGCGGATCACCTTGCCTGACCGACTCTTGCTCATAGATGAGACGGTAGATGATGTTTACCTGTCCGTCCGCCTGGACAGCGTTGATAGCCAGGAAGAGGGTTCACAACTGCTGATCCGGGGCACCATTACCAACAGCGGCCTCGATATAGGCACCATCACAGAAAATGAAATCAATCTGGCCGGTGAGGGTTTGGTGAGCCGAATGCTTTCGGTCAATCCTCCTCTTCCCTGGCTTATTCCGTCCGGCAACAGCCAGATTGCCTTTACCGTCACTTTCCAGCGACCACCTGTAGATGAAGCTGCTCTAACAATTAGCCAGCACGGGTTTAGATTGCTGCTTGATCAACCGGCTGAACTTGAAGATACGGCCGTACCCTAGGGCAACCTGGCGTGGCCTGATCATGATGGTGTCCACGGCATGTTGAGGTTATGTGTAATCGGCCAGGCCGCTGACAAATGCTGCCTCATCTCCATTTTCAATTCCGAACAAGGCTTCCTGTAGGGCAAAGGTGCCGAGGTAAAAGCGCACCCGCGGCAGCGCGTCCGCCATAGCCGGGTAGGTCTTGGTGCATTCCTGGAAAAATGCCTCACCAAAACTGGTCAGCAGGGCCGCAAAATCAGTGGCCGGATCGCCCAGGCTGGCGAAACTGAAGTCGATGATGCCGCTCATGGTCTGGTTGTCTACGTCGAAAAGCAAGTTGCCCGTCCCGAAATCACCATGCCTCAGTTTGGGTTCAAAATGGGAAGCGGTTGGGTCGTTTAGGAAGGACTCAAAATGGTGGGCTGCTTCCTGTTGTGCCTCCCGCCTCATGTGGGGAAAGAGCTGCCGGCGGATACGGCCGTACATGTCGGCGTAGGAGCCGTGCGTATCGGCAACCGGCAGTTCGTTTGATATGAGCTGCATGATAGGCACGCTATGTAAGGCCCGCAGAAACGATGCCAGTTGCCGGGCTATCGTGCGTCTTTCCTTGCTATCAATGGTCTGGAACTGAGGCCGCCACAGCGGCACGCCCGGCAGCATCTGATAGCCCATGAACGCTTCCCCGACTACCGGCGTGGCCAAATTGTAGTAGATGGGGTTGGGGATGGGCAAGGGCACATACTCCTGGATAGCTTGCAAAATCTTTACTTCCTGTTGCAGCGTTGTCACCGCAGCCGGATAGCGGGCAAAGCGGAAGATTAAGGCTTCGTTGACTACCAGTACCTCATTGTACTGCCCGTCCTGGTTGAACCGGACAGTTTCAATAGAAAGCGCCGGGTAGATTTGCTGGATCTGTGCTGCATATTGGTCTGCTTTGTTCATATTGCACCCTTTTTGACCACAAGTTTGTTGACAAGGTTGTCCACGAGCGGACCGGTTTTCTTACCCACGTCCAGTCTGTCAGCACGGGGAGCGTTCCTACCAAAGTGTTGCAGATAAAATCCTTGGGACGATAACTCTGATTGGTCACGCAACTTGTAGAGCGATTGGCGGTCTATGACCGGATCGTACGGCACATGCTGCAACCAGACCTGCCCTTCACCATGCCCCCAGAAAGCATCTTGAATGCGCTGCCGCTGTCCCCATAGCAGTTCGTTGGGTAATTTTACCGGGAGGGAAGTAGCTTATTTCTAGCACCTCATCTTCTTGCGGTTTTAACAGGCCGCCAACGGGTTCACCAGCAAATAAAACAATTAAGTTAACCCATGCTCTCCCATTCGGAATTGAGTAGACGTACCGACCCAATTTGGCTATTCTGGCAATACGCAGGAGCCGGACTATACGAATGACCCGGAGGTCGATGCCCAAGAATATCAAGTAGAAGGGTAAGATCGCCAATAAGTCTATTATAGCCAGCGGTGTCAAAGCAAATTTGATGCGGCCACGCAAGCTGCTCTCGTACTTGGGATCGACGACTGATGACCAGAGCCGAGCCAGATATTCCACCGTGAATATGGTGATAGAGGCCAGTTCAAATACGTACAGGAGTTGCCCAAACTGCTGGTCAATGGCTGGTTCCGTGCCGACGATAACGACGATGACATTAACAAAAATCAGGCTGAGGATGAAGATGTCAAAGCCGCGACTAACCCGATCTCCTGGTTTTGAAACCTCAACGATTTCCCATACCCGTTGTTTCAAGTTGCACGCCCGCTATGCTATCGTGGCTAGAGTGGATAAGCCTGTGGGTGATCTAGAAGAGCCAGGCTGATGCCGGGGGTGCTGGCTGCGCTCCGGCAATGTGATGGTTGTTTAGAGCGACAAAACTCGGAGAGAACGATTACCGATTCTTGCAGCGCTCTATCTGACAATTCTTTCACAGGAAAGTTGATTTTACGATAGCACGACCATAGGATAGCACAATGAGCCGATTGGACAATCTGAGAGGCATTGCCACTTCCCCGCCAGCTTTGACGGGCTGGTAGATGCCTGGTGTGTTGTTGTTAATGGTTGGTTTTGGGGACACGGAATGGGGAAACGGCCGTTTTGACAGCGGCCGTTTCCAGGTCCGTTTCATTGGCTAGCTGTGGTTGAATGTGCCCGTAGCAAAAACAAGGATTCATGCGGCGCGGAGCTTGCGGAGCCGCCGCATAATCC
>JAWOIM010000304.1:0-12542 GCA_046484685.1 Chloroflexota bacterium
GCCCCAATCTCAAAGGGCATGAGCAGCAGGGGCCGGCCGTTTAACTGCTTCATCTCCTCCCCCCAAAACCAACGGCCTATTTCGGCCGCTTCGGTAAAGGGTTGGGGCAGGCGGTAGCCGTCCCGGTCGGGGTAAATGTTGACGACACGGGGCAAACGGCCGTGGCTTAAATCCATCTCGGCCATTTCAGCGGCGTGGAGAACGGCCGTTTCAAAATCCCCATGACTGTCTACCAGGCCGTGCCCCTGTGCCTGCCGGCCCGTCCAGACCCGACCTTCACAAATGGGGTCCAATTCGTCCAGGGGCAGATCGCGCCCGGCGGCAACGACTCCCTTAAACTGACGGTAAATTTCCAGCAGCGATTGCCAAAATATTTCCTTTTCCTCGGCCGTCATAGGGCGGTTGGCGCTGTAGAGGTCGGCCCGCTGGCCCCGCTGCACGCTTTCCTGATTAACACCTACTTTTTGCAGCAGTTGTTGGCTGTGCAGCCGGCCCATGATCACGCCAATAGAGCCGGTGGTGGTGGCCGGTTGGGTCATAATATGCTGTGCCGGGGCACTGACATAATACCCCCCCGACGCGGCCACATCTCCCATATAGACCAGCACCGGCTTCTTTTGGGCAATGCGCTTGATCTGGCGCCCAATCAGGTCAGAAGCCAGGGCCGAACCACCACCAGAATTGACATAGAATATGAGGGCGGCCATATCGTCCCTTTCTTCGGCCTGGCGCAGCAGGGTGAGTAATGTTTCTTCCCCGGCCATGGCCCCCCCCACGATAGGAATGGGCAGATCGATGGGCGGCTGGCGACTTGGCCCCATCACAATAGCCCCTTCCAGGCTGACCACAGCAATAAATTTGCGCGTAAAGGGTCGTACTTTTTCCAAAAGCAACGAGGCGGCTTCTGACCAGGGGAGCAAACGGGCGGTCTGGGGTTCAGCGGCAGCGGCCGTTTCCACCCCATCCTCTTCTGCCTCATCCTGGCCGTTGTCACTGTGGCCGTTGGTATCAGAAGCGGCCGTTTCTGTTTCCACCTCATCCTCTTCTGCTTCATCCTGGCCGTTGTCACTGTGGCCGTTGGTCTCCAAATGGGCCGTTTCTGTTTCTTCCTCTCTACCTTCTGCCCTCTGCCTTCTGTCTTCTGCCTTTGCGGCAAACAGCAGCCGGGCCAAATCATCCTCATAAGCCACATCATCTACTAGACTAGACGCTTGGGCGGCTGCGGCAAAAAAGGGCGCCTGATCAATCAGGTGCTGCATGTCGGCCTGGCTCATGGCTCGCCCGTGGGCCATAGCCGCCGTCATGATGTCATAAAAATCGTCCAGCAGCCAGTTAATCTGTTCCCGGCTTTCCGGCGTCAGGCCAGAGCGGCTAAGCGCGTCGCTGGCCGATTTATAGGGGGAAATCTGGACCACATCCAGGGCCAGGCCCAGCCGGTTCAGGCCGTCTTTGAGAAAGTTAACCTCGCGACGCAGCCCCAGAACATCAAACTGGGCGCTGGGGGGGATCACAATGCGGTCGGCGGCCGTGGCGGCAAAATAATGGGCGGCATCGAGGTAGGGGGTGTAGACAACGGCCGTTTTGCCCGCCTCACGCAGTCGCAGCACGCTGTCGCGAAAGGATTGCAGCGTAGCCAACCCGGTCTCAAAACCGCGAAAGATAAAAACGACGCCTTCCACATTGTCAGCGTCGGCCACAGCCCGCAGCCGCCGATTGAGCGTTTCCAGGCTGAGAGGCGGCGGGGAGAGAGGCAGTTGCCGCTCAATAAAGCCGCGCGGTGCTGCATCTCGCTGGGGCAGGGGACCACCCACGGGCATAACCACATAGTCGAGTTTGGCCTGGCGCAGCCGGCGCAAGCCGTTCCGCAGCGAAACGGTCATGTTTTGCCATTGCAGGCTCAAACTCTGACCCAGTTCGCGCAGTTCATCAAGTAATTCCTGCCCAAAGTCAGGCGGGGAAGATGTGTCGCTCATAGTTGTGTCCTTACAATGATTTTACCGCTCTATCTGTGGCCGTGTGCTCTATTCTTTTTGGCGCTGCGCCAATTCAGCCAACAGATCCTCCCAGGTTAAATGGCGAGAAACAAGCAGGACAAGTAGATGGTAGATGAGATCGGCCGTTTCTTCAATGACGCGCTCATCTCCCTGCCCTTTGACCGCCAGAATGACTTCCACGGCCTCTTCGCCAATTTTTTTTACAATTTCATCCTCCCCCATTTCTAACAGACGGGCGGTGTAAGAATCGGCCGTGGGGTTAGCCTGTCGGCTTTGCAACACGGCCTGTAATTCGGTAATAACGTCACGCATAGTTTGTTCCTTAAACGGCCGTTTCAGGCTCTGATTCACTTTCTTCAGGTTCCCCATTAATCCCTATCTGAGCGGGGCCGGCCCCCAGGGCCGTATAGGGGTCAATCTTCTGGTTGCCGCAATAGGGACATAAGTTCCAGTTTAGTTCCAGAAGCGCATTGCAGTCCCGGCACGCCTTACGCAAACGGGTATGACAGTGAGGGCACAGCAGCCAGTTTTTCTCTACCGTCCGCGAACAGCCGGGACAGGCCGGTCGCTCCTCTATTTCTTGCAGCAGTGCCTCTTCTTCTAAAGCTCGCTCATACGCCTCCATCAATGTCTCGGGTGGGCGCAAAATAAAGTAGATAATAATACCGGCCCCGGGCAGTGTCGCCACCACCAGGGCAGCCAGAAATTGGGCAAAGGGATCGCGGGACCGTGCCCGCATATCACGAAAGGCCCAGATAACAAGGCTCAACCATAACGCCGCCAGCAGCGCTGCCAAAACGGCCGCAAAAATAGTCAGAATCGAGGTGAGGGCTTCTAAAGATGGAACAGTCATGGGGGGGATTATAACACAGAGGGGGCCGTTTCCGGCAAAAAAAGCCAAACGCCCTATCCCGACCAGGCGAGATAGGACGTTTGCCCACAGACTTAACAAAGATCTGTTGGGGGCACACACACATTAATCCTGCTGTAAATATTGCCAATCTGCGGCCCCAACAACGCCAAAACGGCTACGATAGCAATCGCCACCAGAATCAAAACCAAGCCATACTCCACTAGCCCTTGTCCGCGTTCACCTTCCAAAAATAACATAATGCACTCTCCTATCAATGAGAAAAATCAGGTATAGCGCAGACAAATCAAACAGTTATAATGCTATGATACCTTAAATTGCTTACGGAATCCATTGCCAAAAATTAATTGGCAACAAATCACCTCCTTTATTGCTCATCTTCATAATCAGGATGAATTGACGCGTCCGTGACGGGAATTAAGGTAAACAGTAATAAAGCGACCAAAAACAACAAAATAAGGGTATCCATGACGATACAAATCCTTTTCTACCAATAGGCGTTTACTCCAAGGGAGTGGTAGACAGCGATGTATAGAATATTGTATCATTATGCCATAAAGGAAGAGAGCTTGTCTTTAGCACCATAGTCACCTAATTACACCTATGACTATCAAATTACCACCACAAACTCATATGGGTCAGGTCCATTTAAGCGTGGCTGACTTGAATCGCTCATTGGACTATTACCAACGGGGCCTGGGCCTTACCTTACTGAGCCAGGATGAGTCCTGGTCTTATTTAGGGGCTGACAGCACCATCCTCCTGGCACTACGCGAAAAGCCAGGCGCACGTCCACAAAGCCCCGCCACGGGTCTCTACCATTTTGCTCTGCTGCTGCCCTCACGTCTGGACCTGGCCCGGACGCTGCGCCACCTGTTGCAGCAGCGAATCCCCCTTAGCGGCTGGTCAGACCATGCTGTCAGTGAGGCTATTTACCTCACCGACCCGGATGGGCACGGCATTGAAATTTACCGGGATCGGCCTCGCTCAGAATGGGAATATGAGCAGGGGCAGCTAAAGATGACGGTTGATCCGCTGGATGTAGATGGGATTCTGGCTGAACTGCCTGCGGCAGAAACAGACTGGAAAGGGATGCCACAGGACACACGGATGGGCCATATTCATT
The DNA here is from genome assembly GCA_046484685.1 of Chloroflexota bacterium. Classification (GTDB taxonomy): domain Bacteria; phylum Chloroflexota; class Anaerolineae; order Promineifilales; family Promineifilaceae; genus SLGK01. The sequence continues at coordinate 3,992 of JAWOIM010000304.1, forward strand.
TGCATGTGGCCCATATGCCGGCCGCTCTTGAGTTTTATGTAAACCAGATGGGCTTTGATCTGATGGTACGGTATGGGCCACAAGCCAGCTTTGTCGCTGCCGGTGGCTACCATCACCATCTGGGATTGAATACGTGGGCGGGTGTGGGTGCGCCGCCGCCGGCAGCCGATGCTATTCGGCTGGAGTGGTTTGAAATTCGTCTACCCAACAGGGCCGATCTTACCCAAGTAATCAATCATTTGACCAGCAGCGATATTCCTGTGCACGAAGGCGACAACGGCTACTTTATAGACGACCCTTCCGGCAACCGCATTCTCCTGCGGGCAGACCGGTGAGCGGTTGTCCGTCATCCGTCATCCGTCATCGGTAATCCGTAATCCGTAATCGGTAATCCGACCGCTGTTCACTATTTACCGTTCACTATTCACTATTCACCGTTCACCGTTCACCGTTCACTATACACCGTTCACCGTTCACCGCCCGCTTGTAGCCAGATAAAGGACATTATCGGCCGTGACAAAAATACGCAGCGGTGTTTCGGCCACATCAAAGTCGGTAATACGGGTAAACAGATCCTGACCCCGGTCATCCGAGGCACGATATTGAGCCAGCACTGTGCCCCCACGACTTAACTGGATGATGCGTCCGCTGCCCGGATCAGAGACAAAAATAGATGCGTTTAGCCCGCGCCCTATCAGCTTAACCCGGTTGGGTGCAATGAGCGGCGAATTCAGCCCATTTTCAATCAGGTCCCTTTCATCCCACTGGACTCGCCCGGATCGCGTATCATAGTAACGAATACGGCCGTCTTCATACAGCACAACCAGGCTTGCATCTTCACTGTACAAATCCAGATCGACCGCCTGGGCCAGCTCAGGCTCCCCATCAAAACCAATAATCCGATCATCGGCTCGCAAAACAAAGTTATAACCATCAGGAAAATATTTCCATACTTCCTGAGACCCTCGATCTAAAATGTAAAGGCGCTCGCTGTAGGTAGCCACAGCCGCAGGCTGCTGCCATTCACTGGCCAGGTCCAAAGCGGCGATCTGGTACTCCTCGGTCGTTGGCTGGTACATAAGCAGTGTGCCGTTAACATCCAGCATGGCAACACCTTCCCGGGCTACGGCCTGACCACGCGGACGCCACATCAAATCAACGATATCACCAACCACATAGTTGCCAACCGGAACCTGTCCCCCAACGGCCAAGGGAATAACTTCCTCCTGAGGGATGGTGTAACTCTCATCGGTGCGATGTTCATAAACAGCACTGCTGGTTCTATCCAGAGTGTAGATGCCTCCATTAAAACCAGGGCGCAGCACCACCCCACCCAAGCGGACCTCATCCCCAAATGTATAATAAGTTTGTGCCGAAAGGCGAGCCACACCGTCGAGACGGTCCAGGGCCATCATGGCCTGATTACGCAGCCGGTTCACTTCACTATCACCCGGTCGCACTCTTTCTACCTCATCGGCCAATGATAACACCTGGTTGTAATGGCTGCGCGCCTCATTCTCTTCCTCGCTATCTTGGGCTAATACCAGGCTTTGCCCCATCTGCTGTTTAACTTCGGCCAGGCGGCGCACCTGTCCCCACTGAAAGTAAACACCCAAGACAATCAGGGCCACAATTAGCGGAATGAGCAGGGCCAGAGCGGTGGGCACGGGCCATTTAATAGCTGCTTCGTCAGGATCAGAAATGGGGCGCAGCCGCTCTAACAAGTCAGCCAGCCAGCCGGTAAAACGAGACAGGCCCATGGCGGCCCCGGCCGTGGCTTTGCGGGCGCCGGTTTCCACAGCAGCCGTGTTAGGGGTAGGCAAAGTAGAAACGGCCGTCCTGCCATCTCCTATTCCGGCTCCAGCCTCCGCTCGTTTCGGTCGTGGTTGCAGTACGCGACCTAACAAAGAGCGGGTCATTTCCCCAGAGCCGGCTGCTTCCGGTAAATTGAGCAGTACCTCATCGGTAAACTCGACCAATAGCAGCCGGGCCGTTTCAGGCTGAACCAACCGCTGCAGTTCAACCAATCCCAACTCCACTTCCGTATCTACCAAGGCCGGAACAAAACTCTGGGTGGGTAAATGGGTCAGGCGCGGGTCAGCCAGCAGCAGCATATCACCCGTTTGCAGCCGATGGTGGTAGTAACGCAAATCGAGGCCGGCACTGCGTCCCAGGGGCATAATCCGGTCAGGCGGTTGGGGAGGCAGGCGCTCTACGCCAAAGTTGTGGCCCAAAAAGGCCACGCCTTCACCGGCCTGCAAGGTAAACAGTTCGCCCCCGCGCAGCACGGCACAGGTGATGGCCCCTTCACGCATCACGCCGGCGCCACTTAGATTGAGGCGCAGCAAGTTCTCATTGGCCTCAATAACGGCCCGGCGCAAAGCGGCAGTCACGCTGCCGGTAGCCCGATAATAGGTGTGGCTGATGTTGTCGAGCAGGTCTTGGATGAGAACGGCCGTTTCTGTCAACTGCCCTGTGAGCGTCAAATGGATAAAAAGGGCATCCTGCTCCCGTCCACGCACGGCTTTGGCGGGGGCCGGCTGTACCAACAGGCCGGGAACAGCCGCCCCGCCCTGTAGTTCACCTTCAATTAAGTAGAGTTGACCACTGATTGCCTGGAGTTCCATATAAGCTATAAGGATAGCATGACCCTGGCTGAATACCAAAGAATTTGGTGTCTTTCGCAATTAGTGGTGTTTAGCCGTATTGCGTATTGCGCATTACGTAATTCTGCCTGGCTACGCACTACGAACTACGCACTACGAACTACGCACTATCTATGGTAAACTTAACCAATCTTTTATTAATCGATCACGTACAAAAGGACTATGCATGAAAGTTCTAATTACGGGTGAACTCCCCTTTGTTACCGAAGTGGGCGAGCTTTGCCTGGCAGCCGGGCACGATACAGCCATCTATGTGGTGGAAGAGTTGTTGGACGCAGGGCACAGCGAAGGGGCTATGCCTGAAGCAGCGCCGGCAGAGGTGGTGATTGAACTGCACAATGAGTCAGCCACGACCAAAGAGGCGCTACTAGCAGCGGTAGGCAGGGCCGTTTCTCCCCAAGCCCTTATCCTTACCAGCGTCCTGCCCGTCAGCACCACTCAGGCCGCAGCCTGGCTGCCCCACCCGGAGCGCGTCGTAGGCATCGGTCTGCTGCCTCCTCTGCGGGCTAAAGGAATCATCGAACTGGCTGGCGGACTGCAAACGGCCGCTTCCGCTCTGTCCCGCGCCCGGCAATTTTGGCAGCAAACGGGGCAAGAAACCCGCGTCGTAGGCGATGGTCCTGGCCTGGTGCGGGCAAGAACCGTCTGCTGCCTCATCAACGAAGCCGTCAGCGCCTTGCAAGAAGGCGTGGCCACCCCGGCCGACATCGACACCGCCATGAAGTTGGGCACCAACTACCCGCACGGCCCGCTCGAATGGGCCGACCTCATTGGCCTGGACACCGTTCTGGGGGTCATGACCGGTCTTTACAGCGAATGGGGCGAAGATCGCTACCGGCCCACTCCCCTACTCAAACGAATGGTATTAGCCGGCAAACTCGGCCGTAAAGCCGGTGAGGGCTTTTATAACTACCATTGACGTAGTGCGTAATGCGTAGTGCGTAGCCAGATTCTTTACGCACTACGAACTACGCACTATCCCACACCCATGCCTGTAAAATTCTGTGTTATCTGCAATGAAGATTCGGCCGCCAAGCGGCTCTACGGCGGCGATGGATTGGCCGAAGGGGAGTACTGCCCCATCTGTCACCAGCCCGTTTGCCGCTTTCACCTGTCCACCGTTCGCTGGCGCTGGCGTGAGAGCGGCGAAACGGACAGCGCCCTGGTCTGCAAAAGTTGCAGCCGGACCTATGCCCACCGCAATTGGGACGCCTTTAATCGAGATTGGATTACATAAAAAAGGGGCGCTCTGTAAAACAGAACGCCCCTTTTTCTAACTACATGCCTGAATAATCAGGCAGCGATTTAGTTATCGCGGGCTACATACGGCAGGTAAAGATAGAACATTTCTGGCTCGGGAATAACGGCCGTTGTCGTTAACTCAACCGAATCCGTAGCCGTGTCGTCTGTCTGCGATGTGGCCGTGAACGTGGCCGTATCCATATCGTTTTCATCGGCGTCGGCCGGGATGTCCACCGTTACCGTCACGGACATAGTGGCGCCGGCAGCCACAGTTACGCTGGCAGCAGAGGGCATAGCATCCCAACTGTTGCCACTGACCGCCAGGTCAAAGGTATCCACTATATTACCGGTGTTGGTAATCCAGAGCGTATACGTCACCGGCGTGCCCGGCGCTCCGGACAGAGCGCCCTCTTCAACAGCAACTTCTACGCCATATTCCGCCGGCACAATCGTAAGCGTCAACGGTACAACTACCAGCGGTGTCATCACATCATTGCTGACGACACACAGTAAGCCTTCATACATGCCTTCGCTCAGGCCGGCACTATCAAATGCCACCGCTACCTCAGAACCGTCACCGGCAGCAGTCGAACCACTGGTTGGTGAGACGCTAACCCAAGGAATATCCCCAACTACACTACACTCAGTATCTACAGGTGCCAATGACATATCGTCATAATAAACCGGGGTAGCACTGTTGGCATAAAGATTGACCGCACCGATGTTGAGTGCACCGCCACCGCTTACCTCACCGGTCCAACTGCCAGTGTAGAGCAGTTGGTCATCATAGTAGAATGATTGGGTATCGCTGTTCAGGTCAATCTCCAATCGAATCTCCACCCACTCGTCTGTTACCATGGGCAGCGTTCCACCGGAACTTCCGTCATTAGTAACAAGATTTGTCGTGCTATTGAAGTTTACCTGCACAGACCAGTTTTTTGTCCCTCCATCATTGTAGGTATTAAGCATGATGAAGTAGCTGGTACCTGTCATGGAACCGGGAATGTACTGCCAGGTCGTGAAGGTCCATTGACCGGCGGCGATGCCGTCAAATTCTCGTACCGGGTCGTTATTACCCTCGATCTCTACAGAATTGGGCGTACTACGCGCCTGTGTATCGGAAGTGAACGCTGTAAAAGCGGGGTTGTTATCCCAGCCCTTCCAACCGTTAACACCATGCAGGTCTTGTCCGGTTGCATAGGAATCAAAGTCTTCGCTCCAAAAGCCCAATAGATTAGACTCACCGGGGTCTTCAAAGATGTTCCAACCCAGGTCACCCGTGCCCACGTTGCTAATAGTCAATGTGTGGGTGATAACGGTTTCCGCCGGTTGGGTGCTTGCTAAACTGTCCGGATCTATCTCGATAGCCGGTGCGGGCGGGATAAAGGCAGCAATAGGCATATTTACTGCCGGGACACTGCTGCCACCAGAGAGAGCCGCCAACGTCACCGGTTCAATACGTACATCGGCAAAGTTCCAGTCAACTTCTGACGTGCCACTAACGTCCAATTCGATGGTGATTACCTGCGTACCACCCGCCGGAATCGTGAAGTTAGCCGGCGTGACGGTGCCCATAACCCCACCTGAGGCGTCGACCCAGGCATCATATTCCTGGGCTGTATCCAGGACGCTGCGCAAGGTGCGCGTCCAGGTGCAGCCATCCTCGCACTCAACATCGGCCATACTGGGCAGGTTGAGCAGGCGGGGATCGCCACCGGTAGCCGGGTTAGCGTCTATATATTCAGCATCGGTTATGTTCAGCACAAAACCCACGTCACCGGCCGTGTTCAGATCAACACGACCGCCGCCAAAGTCAAAGGGATCGCCCGGCGTGACGCCATCTTCCTTATCAACCGCTGTCAGTCCGGTCATCATCAGGGCCGACTTCACTTCAGCCGGTGTCCAGGTGGGATGCAAAGCCCGAATCAGGGCGGCTGCACCGGCTGCATGCGGGCTGGACATGGAAGTACCGCTGATGATATTGAATGCCGGTGGTGCAGAAAAGCCGGCGTTGAAAGCAGCCAGGATGTTGAGGCCAGGCGCAGTAACATCAGGCTTGACCAGATTTCCCAATCCGGCCACGGCCGCACCGGCCGGTCCACGGGAGCTAAAGCTGGCCATATTGTCACCATAGACAGCATCGTAATCGATGACGCCACCGGCAATGCGCCCCACGGGGTTAGCACTGGCCGCCAGCCACGCTTTGAGGACCAGGCCATCGGCATAACTAATATGGGTAGCCGGTAAAACGTGGGTGTCATCATTGAGACTGGCAGCACTGGGAGCGTCGTTGGCCATGATCATGCCACCGCCACCGGCAGCCAGGACGTTGGCACCTTTCTGAACGCGACCAATCGTGCCACGATCACAAACAACAATTTCACCGCTGAAGGTACCGCCAGGGAATGGGTTACAAAGCGGGTTACCTAAATCACCGGCATAAACCAGGGGAGCCGGACCATACCCTACTGTTGGGCTTTGGCCCACAATATCGGGCAGCGGACCATCATCACTGTCCAGGTCCACCACTAAGTTCAGGATGGCCCGGTCATGGGTGCTGGCGCCAACGGTCATTATCCAGGGCCGGTCGGTCAGATTTAGCACCCGCATTCAGTTGGACCGGGATAATAGGTGGTTGGCCATCGGTAGCCGGGCGACCTGATTGACGACGGTGTTGTTCGAACATCGTGCTCCGGATCTAATGAAAGCGCCCCTTTCCATGGGGGAAAGGGGCGACGATGAAGCTTCTATCGGATTCTCGGCAGCTTACACTTCCAGCCAGGAGTCGGAGTAGAGGGTGTTGCCCAGGATGACGTTGACCGTCTTGGCGTAATCCTGCATCTCCTTGGAGAGGCCGGCAATGTCGGGCTGGGTACCGTCCAGCATGCCGTAGATCAGATCCACGATGTCCTGGCGTTTGCCCTTGGCGATGGCGGTCAATTGATCGTCGCGCGGATCGGAAATGACCGAACGCATTCCGCATTTTTGCAACATGACCATGTAAGTCTGGTTCAGGATGGGCCGCAGGTGTTCGGGCGGGCCGTTGGAGATGTTGGACAGGCCGCAGGTGCTGCTGGCGCCCGGGCAGATGTCGGGGAGCATCTTCTGGAATTCCATCAGGCTGATGGCCTGGGGCTGTTGGATGTTGACCGGTGTCACAATACCGTCCACCCAGATCTTTTCATTGGGGATGCCTGCCTCATTGGCGAAATAGAGCAGCTCCACGCACAGCGCGGCGCGTTCGTTCTCATCACGCGGCAACCCTTCAGGGCCCCACATCAGGGCGATGAAATCAGCGTTGTGTTCCGCAGCCAGGGGCACCATGCGCTCGTAGCGCTCGGGCCGCACCATGATGGAGTTGACGATATGCGGGGTGCCGCTGGGGATCTGTTTGATCACCTTCAAGGCCGCCGCGATGGCATCGATGTTGGAGGTGTCCAGTGCCAGTGGAAGGTCGGGCACCACTTCCTGCACCACCTGGACCACCCACGGCATCAGTTCGTGACCGTCTTTTTTGGCCGGTCCGAGGTTGATGTCAATGTAGTCCATGCCTTTTTCTTTTTGGAACAGGGCCTCTTCTTGGATCGGTTTGGCATCACGCTCCTTGAAGGCCTGCCCGATTTTTTTGGATATAACATTCAAACTTTCGCCGATAAGTAACATACAACCTCCCTTATTATGCGTTCACAGATGTGTTTGAGGCGAGTAGTGGGTCACCGGCCACTGTTTGCCGCGTGATCGAGCCGGTTTGTACTAAATTTGGCGGCACGTTGCAAACAGTTTGTCCGGTGCATGGCTTGCGGGGGTGGCCGTCGGGCCACCCCCGCCGGTGGGACTATTTGAATCGCTCTCTGAGAAAACCGGGGATATGGGCCGCTTCACGCGGACCGACAGTGATGGACCAACCGGGTAGTTCCTCTTCGATATCGCCCACAATGGCCGCTGCATAACCAGGGATGATCAACTCAGTGTGTTTGACCTTGTCCATGATGCCGCTCTTTTTGACAAAAACACCCACATCGTCACCGGCGAACTTGCCGGCGGCCCAGGCGGTGAGCACCGACAGGCCTTCGGAGTCCTTGATCAGCAACCAGGCCGGGACGCGGCTGCCTTCGATTTCACCGGAGACGATGAAGTAGGTCAGGGCGAAGTTGGTGGTTACCAGCACCGGGGAATTCTCGTTGGGTGTGCCGATTTCGTAGATGCCCTCGGTGACGGTCATGGGCCGCTGCGGGTCGGTGAAGATGTTAAGCCGTTCGAGTAACAGCGGGAAGACGCTCTCACCGGCAAAGTCTGACAACACCACGATGCCGCCGTATTTGGCGATGAAGGTGGCTGCGATCATGGTCTCCACATCCAGGTTCTCGGCCATCTCGCAGGGGAAGGTAATGGTGGGGAAACCCACCGAACGGTTGGCGTTTTTCAGGGCGGCGCGGCGGACGGCGATCATGTCCGCGTTAGCCTGCTTGGGTTCGCGGCTGCCCGGGTCGAGCACCAGGTCCTTGAGCCCCATGCCGGTCAGCTTGTCGCTCAAAGGCACCAGGGCTTCCACCGAGTCGGCTTTAATGGCCAACGGCAGGTTGTTCTCCTTGGCCAGGGCGCCCATGGCATCCGCATTGTCCGCCGTGGCGGCGTACAGCAAA
>JAWOIM010000341.1:0-3372 GCA_046484685.1 Chloroflexota bacterium
CGTAACGGCCGTAGTGGCCATCCGGGGCAGCGGTCTGGAACCGGCGGCGCTGGAGTTCATCGACGGGGTGACGGCGGCCATGCTGTCCGAACACGGCGGGGCCGATTTTGGCCGGCGGCCTACCCTTTTTATGGAATTTCATGCGGTCCATGAGGAGTCGCTGCGGCTGGGGCTGGTTGAGGTGGCCACCATTTGCCGCGAATTGGGGGTGAAAGATATTCGCACCACGGCCGATCCCACCGAGCGGCAAAAGCTGTGGTGGGCGCGTCACCATCTCTTTGAAACCCAGGTGCGGCTCCATCCCGGCCTGCGCTGGCTGATATTGGACGTGGCCGTCCCCTTAAGCGCTTACCCGGCGCTGGTCGGCTTTGTACGCCGGGAATTAGAGCGGGCCGGTTTTGTCGGTTACATGGTGGGGCACGCAGGGGATGGCAATTTGCACGTCACGCTCCCCTTTACCGATGAGGCGAGTTATGAGGCGGCCACGGCCGTTAACGCCGCCATTGTGCAGCAGGCCCTCGACCTGGAAGGGACGGCTAGCGGTGAACATGGCATCGGCATTGGCAAACGAGGCTATATGCGCCAAGAACATGGCCCGGCCGTTGACGTCATGCAGGCCATTAAACAAACGCTTGACCCACACGGCATTTTGAATCCGGGTAAAGTATTACCTGTGAAACGTGAGGGTTAGTCCCTCACGTTTCACACCTCACCCTTAGGGTGCCCACAGTTGGAAAAACGGCCGTTGGCTGGACAAGCTCACAAGCTGCGTGGTGTTGCCCGGCAGGTTGCCGCTTACCAGCAGCCAATTGCCGGACCCGCTTGGCTGCAAACTGACCACATAGCTGTCGGCCGTCAGCCATTGACCATCATCGACACGGCTGTTGGCCGGCAGAGGGACACGGGTTTCGCCGGCCACAGACTGGCCAATAGCAAAATAATCTGTGCCGGAAAAGAGGAAATGCTGGTTGTTGCTGCTCCAGTCATATAATCTCAACTGCTCATCGCTGGCGTAGGGCAGGCCGTCCGGCCCCAATTGCCCACTGCCGCTGGCCACCATGAGGCGCGGCGTTGGGGAGCCGGTTTCGTCAATGAGCCGTGTATAGGCCAGGTGGGAGCCGCTGTCGTTCCAATAGAGGTCGCTAAAAAGAATGTTTTCGGAGATGGTGCCCAACTGGGTGGCGGCACCGGCAGCCGGAATGCGCCAGAGCCGGGCCGTGGGGGTAGGGCCAAAAGGCTCGGCCGAAGGAACGCCCACGTAGGCCACGCTGCCGTCACTGCTCCAGCGCGGGATAGGGTAGTAGATATATTCGCTGGCGGTATTGATGAAGGTGAAATTGACCAGGGCCTGGGTACGGCCGTCTAAACCGGCCCGCACAATCTCTGTGTCCCGGCTGAGCAAAATAGTGCCGCCTGGCGAGATGGTAAAATAGCCACCGCCCAACCCAGCGGCAAATATCTCCTCCATTTCCCCTTCCAGGTCAACCGTCCAAAAATCTTCCTGGGGGCCGGCACCGGGGCCAATCAGGTTTATCAAAGCCGTGTTAAAGGCGATCTCCTGGCTGTTGGCCAGCCATTGTATCTGGTTTAGGCGCAGATCCCAGTCCGCTTCGTCGTAGTCGTCGGGCAGTTCCAGGTCGGCTGCTTCGACCAGGGTGCGCTCGTCACGGCCGTCGATGTTGACTGTTTTGAGGCTGTTGGGGCCGGAGGAACCGGTGAGGTAAGCCACGCGCCGCCCGTCGGGAGCAATGTCGATTGCCGTCACCTGGCTGTCGTCAACCAGTTGAATAGGGCTGTTGGCCGTTGGTGGATCCTGGCTGAGATCGAGGCGACTGAGGAATAAACGGCCGTTGTCCACATAGACCACCATTCCCATCCCTGGTGCCGGGTTGGGTGGGGGCGGCGTAGGCAGCGGCGGTATCTCCACCACGGCCACATCATCGACGTTAGAGGCAACCGTAAACTGACTGCCGCCTGATACCCAGCACTCCGCCGCTTCACTATCATCAGGGCAGGTAATGCGCCACCAACTCCGGTCCTCGTTGCGACCAATAATGTCGGCCCGGCTGCCCGCCAGCAAAAAGTCCACAATTTCGTAAGCGACACCTGGTCCGCTGCGAACATTGAGGTCGACCAACATGGTAACACGCGCCTGGCTCTCCCCGTTCTCTTCTTCATCTGCACCGGTCAGCGTGGCCGTAGGGGCCAGGCCCGGGATGTCTGGGTCATCAATGGCTTCATCACTTTCCAGGTCTACCGTTGGCGGTGGCTCAAACCCAGGCTCCGTGGGACCGGCAAAGGCGTTACAGGCCAGCCCAATCAGAACAAACAAGGCAATAATTAGTAGGTACGGCCGTTTATTTAACATAATGTGTATCCTTCTTCTCTATATTTTCCAGTTTTTCGGACTTTGAGCGATCTGGCGGGAAACGGTCGTTTTTCCGGGTTCGTTTCACCGCTTGCCCTGACGTTTATGGAGGGCCTCACGACCTGTTAATTACACCACAGGACACGGGCGTTTTTTGTTTTACTAGAGAAGACCTGCGAGGTTTTGAACCATTACGTTACATTTGCACCAGAGGTAGAAACCTCGCAGGTCTAAAATTCGCCAGACTCCATTACACCATTACCCAAAATCCTGATTTTTAGTAAGCGTAATTATAACGTACAATTGATAACAGTTGTATGGCGTATAAGAGACGGTGGCCGAACATCCACCTTTCAGCGTCGGCGTTAATTTTTTAGGAGCTCAACATGAGCGCAGCCCACCACCCTAAATAAAAGAGACGGACGACCGACGACGGATGACGGATAACGCACTTCCGTCTTCGGTCCTTCGTCCTCCGTCCTATTTACAGAGGAGCAATAATGCGCGACTTTTTAGAACAAGCGGCCCACAGTGGCGACTTAATACCTATCGACAATCCGGTTTCCACCAAATTTGAGCTGGCTAACGTGGCTAACGCTCTGCCCGATAAACCTGTTCTCTTTAATCAGATTATCGGCCATCCCGGTTGGCGCGTTTGTGCCAACCCCTGCGCCGACCGGCGCTACTTTAGCATGGCTCTGGGCGTACCTGTGCCGCAAATAATCCATCATCTGGCCCAGGCCCTCGAGAACCCACAGCCCCCGCCGCTCGTCGGCGAGGCCCCCTGCCAGGAAGTGGTCGTGGAAGAAGTGGACCTGAACGCACTGCCCATTCTGCTCCACCTGGCCGAAGATGCCGGCCATTATATTGCCAGCAATGTGGTCATCACCAAAGACCCAGAACTGGGGCGCAATATGTGCTATCATCGGCTGCTGCGGCTGGACAAAACGCATTTTGCTGCCCGGATTGTGGAACGGCGCGGAACGCACACGGCCATGGGCAAA
>JAWOIM010000363.1:0-3481 GCA_046484685.1 Chloroflexota bacterium
TTTATTCTGGTGTGCCGTGCAGCATGTTTATTTCCTCCACAAATTGATCTAGCTTTGGGCGGACAGCGCGGCGGAAGAAGAGACTGTCGCAGTAAAAATGCCAGCAATGGTTGCGTTCCCGCTGCCACAAGTCCACAACCTTCTTGATTTTTTTCCCATTCTGCTACATTATAATAAAATCATGAACCTTGTTGGACACCGTTTAGGCAAATATCAACTCAGTGAGCGGCTGGGCCAGGGCGGCATGGCTCAGGTCTATAAAGCCCACCAGCCCACCATTGATCGCTTTGTGGCCATTAAGGTGATGCACAGCCACCTGTCCGACTCGGACGATTTTGTCGAGCGCTTCAAGCGCGAAGCCCGTGGCCTGGGCCAACTGCGCCATCCCCACATTGTCAACGTCATTGATTTTGACGCCGAAGATGAATATTACTACATGGTGATGGATTACATTGCCGGGCCAACCCTGTCTGATCTATTGCAGCAGCAGGGCGCGTTTTCTCTGGAAATGGCGCTGCGCGTGACGAGACAGTTGTGTGAGGCACTGGATTATGCCCACGAGCGGGGCACTATCCACCGGGACTTAAAGCCGGCCAACGTGATGTTTGTCGATGACAGCCTGCAGCAGCCGGTTTTGACCGATTTTGGCATCGCCCGCCTGCTGGACGAAACGGCCCTGACCGCCAGCGGTGCCTTATCCGGCACGCCGGCTTACATCAGCCCGGAAGCGATCAAAGGGGCGCGCGTAGACGGCCGTGCCGACCTCTACAGCCTGGGCATTATCTTGTATGAGATGATTACCGGACAGCCCCCCTATAGTGGGGACACTTCCTGGTCGGTTATGATGCAGCATGTCAACGAGCCACCACCTCGCCTGGATCAGGCAAAGCCGGATGCGCCGCTGTTTGTCACCAACCTGATCGAGCGGGCCATGGCCAAACCGGTTGCAGAGCGCTTCCAGAGTGCGGCCGAATTTCGCCAGGCGATCCTGGAAGCAGAATACGCGCTGCAGCCGGGAACAGGAACAGCCACCGATATATCGTACAGCCCGCTGCCAACGACCCTCAGCCCTATTCCGGCCCCATCAGACCGGGAAACCCTGCCGGCGACTGTTCGAGAAACAGCCCCGCCGCCCTCTACAACACTTCCCAGCCAACCGCCAGTGGCAGAAGGTGGGCCAACGAGTGTAACCAATCCGGCCAAACGGCCGTTTGGATGGCTGTTAGGCGGCGCATTGGCGCTGCTGCTCATGGCTGTTGGTGTGGCGCTCATTTGGAGGTCAGGTTGGTTGGATACGGCGCTGCCGGTTTTACAGCCACCGGCCGCAGCCCAGACGGGGCAGTTTGGCCTGGTTCGTTTTCAGGATACAGAGGATGGCCACCAGCTTTCCCTCCACCTGGAGCGGGCAGCCCAACCGCTGCCGGACCACCATTACGCCTGGTGGATTCGGGCCGACGACCAGCGTGTTTTTTACCTGGGCCGGCTGCCGTATGAAAACGGCCGTATTCAGGCCACCGTTCATCTGGAAGACAATTTACTGCTCAACTTTGCTGCGGCCCTGATTACGCTGGAAGCCAACGACCAACCGGTGACATCCCCTTCCGGCCAGATTGTTTTTCAGGGTGAACTGGATGCCGGTTACGTGGCCCACATAAACCAATTGTTTGTGGCCAGTGACGAGACGACCGGCAAAGCCTATCTCCCCGCCGCCAGCGAGCAGTTGGGTCTGGCCGGGCAACATTACGAATTTTTGCAGCAATCGCTGGCTGCAAACGACTTGCCTGAGGCTCAACGCCACGCCGAGCATGTGGTCAACATTTTAGATGGGGAAGAGGGCGAATTTTACGGCGACGTAGACCGCAGTGGCCAGGTGGAAAATCCGGGAGATGGTGTCGGTGCGCGTCACTATGTCAGCCAGGCGGCGGCCCGCATAGAAACGGCCGCAGCCAGCCTGACCGCCACACCGCTGCGCCAGGCCCAGGCCGAGGCGGCCATGGCCACGGCCGCGCAGGTGCTGGCTCTGAGCGACGCGCTGACTCAAGAGGCACTGCGTGTGGCGGCGTCGGACAGTGTGGCCGAGGCCCAAACGCCGTCCGAGCAAATGGGCATTCATGTGGCAGACCTGTTGGCCGCTGAACGCTTGTCCCATTCACCCCACGACGATCTGCCGGCCTTGACACCCCACCAGGGGCTTATGGGAACCGCCGTTAATCAGATATTGGCCTTATCTGACGTGCTGCTCTTGCCCACTGTCGCCCATCCTGACCTGCCGGCACCCGATCCTCTGGCTGCCCCAGATGAACGCCTCGGTTTCTTTTACCCGCAGCCGGACAACCGGTTTTTACTCCTGCTAGACCAGGTACCATCGCTGCCGGCAGGCACCCAATATGCGCTGTGGGCACATGATCCCGGCAGCGACCGCTTTGATTTATTGGCTACCTTTACCACCACAAACGGCCTCATTCACCTATCCGGGCAAAGTAACGGGGTGCTGTTGGGGGAATACGGCCGTATCGCCGTCAGCCGGGAAGCCGCCACAGCCACCGACCTGAGCCGGCCCGGTGAGGCCATCCACATGGCCGGCAGTTTTGACCCAGCGCTGGTCGAACTGGTACGCACCCTCACCACAGCCACCTCCTTTCAGGAAAAAGGGGCACTCTTTGGCGCTGCTGAACAAACGGAACTGGCCGCTCAACATGCCGCCTTCATGCGCCAATCGCTGGCCGACAATGATCTGGTGGAGGCCCGGCGTCACGCCGAGCATGTGGTCAATATTCTGGATGGGGATGGTGGTGAATTTTTTGGCGACGTAGACCGGGATGGCCAGGTGGAAAATCCGGGAGATGGGATGGGCGTACGCACGTATCTGGAACAGGTCATTGAGCAAATGGAAACGGTCGTTGAGCAATTCGATCTCTCCGGAAACCAGCATTTTTACGCCGCTCTGGCGAGCCAGAATGCTGAAAATGGGCTGCTTCTGACCGATGCGGCTGTTAGGGAAGCGCTGCGCCTCATTGCCACCGACACGGTTGAAGAAGCCATACCCATTGCCGAAGCCACTGCCCGGCATTTAACCCACCTGGTTGATGGATTTGATGATGAGAACGATGGCCTTGTCGATCCGCTGTTGGGTGAAGGGGGTCTAAACGCCGCCGCCCGCTTTGCCTTCAAGCTGGCTGAAGTCACCCTTATCCCCGTGTTGCCTTAATGCCACCTCCGGCGATGTCAGTTGGACGTTGATATAGTATCACTGTTTGTCTGTGAATCGTGATTGTGAAGGTGTGTACAGTATTTTCCCCATTAGACCTGAAACCGATGACGGTTACTGCTATAATGCGTAATAGCGTGATACGATGCACTGCGATCCGATCAAGGAATACTCATATGATTCAGACAACCGTCCGGCGCATGACCGCCACCCGCCTGCCAACCAACGAGGGGGTTTTTACTCTATACCTTTATCACAACAACCAGGACGATA
>JAWOIM010000371.1:0-6763 GCA_046484685.1 Chloroflexota bacterium
CCACGATCGACGAAAAGGGCGAGATGCGGGATTTGAACGTGGGCACGATCATCGTCGCGGTCGGGGCCCAGGTGCACAAACCCGAGGATGCCTTTGGATACGGTCGGTTCGAGAATGTGATGACCCAGCTTGATTTCGAGGGTCGATGCGGCGGGTACGACGCCTTCAATCGTGTGGTCATGATCAGCTGCGTCGGGGCGCGATATAAGGAAAGATCCTACTGCGGCAGATTCTGCTGCATCGTGGGGCTTAAAAACGCCATCCTCGTGAAAGAAGCAAGCCGCTGATAAAGATGCTGAGTATTGCGTATTGCGTATTGCGTAGGGCAGATTGATTACGGAATACGCAATACGCAATACGAAACCCTGAACTCAAGAACTTTTTCATTTTAAATCGCTCCTTTGCGCTGGAATAGTTTGAGTGAAACCAGCAGCGGCAGCAAGCTCCAGGCCAGCAGCAGACCCACCAGCAGGGGCATGAGCTGCGCCCCCCAGGTGCGGGCGGCGTAGATACCGGCCGGTCCCAACACTTCGAGGCTGGACCGCAGATCGAGAATGGCGGCAATTTTGAAAATTTGCAGCGGGTTGATCAGGGTAATAGCCAGGAGTTGATCGATGGAGAGCTGCATGGTAACGGCCGTACCCATCACCCCCAGGTCGCCAAAGAAAACGAGCAGCAGCCAGAGGAAGAGGGCTAAGCCAACGGCTGTGGCCCCACTGCGTACCATTACCGAAATAAAGAAGCCCAGGCTCAGGCTGACCAGCGCCAGCAGGAAGGTCAGGCCCAGCAGCACCAGATAGGTCACGGGGTCGCCGCCACCACCGCTGAGGGCGATCAGCGTCCCGGTCAGGCCAAAGCCCAGCCCCAGCGCCGTTAGCAACGACAGGGCCAATCCCAGGAATTTGCCCAGCAGCAGCTCCAGCTTGCTCACCGGTTGGGCCAGCATATAGAGCAGCGTCCCCTGCTCCCGCTCCTGGGCCAGGCTGAGCGCGCCCAGCGTCAGCCCCATGAGGGGCACGATGAGCAGCACCAGGTTAATCAGACTGGCGGCGGTACGGCCGGATCCGGCCAGGCCATAGTTGCCCATGCCCGCCAGCGACAGCCAGGCCAGGGCCAGCGACAGGACGGCGAAGGCCCCCGCGTAGAGCATAAACCAGCGGTTGCGCCAGGCGTCGCGCATTTCTTTTTGAGTTAGAATGAGGATGTTGGTAATCATAGTAAGTCCTTTTCGTAGTGCGTATTGCGTATTTCGTATTCAAGTCATGCTACGCAATACGAAATACGTAATATGTTCTACAAAGCTGCTACCCTTTCTAGGCTCGCTTGCTGTCCATTTACATACCCCTGCTGCCCGTTGCGCTGGCCCAGGCCCCAGGCAGATTGCATCTCGGCGGGCGGGCCGGCGGCGACCAGAGTGCCCCCTTCCATGACCAGGATGCGGTCGGCAATACCGGTCACGGCGTCCAGATGGTGGGAGGAAAAGAGGAGCGTTTTGCCCGCCTGCTTAAGTGAGCGCAGCAGGGTCAAAAATTCGGCCCGTGCGCCCACGTCCAGGCTGGCCGTTGGTTCGTCCAGCAGCAAAATGGGTGGGTCGGCCAGCAGAGCCAGGGCCAGGGCCAGCCGCTGCTTTAGCCCGCCGGACAGCTCATCGACCCGTTTGTGAGCGTGGGCGGTCAGGTCTACTTTCTCCAGCAGGGCGGCGAACTTATCGTCGCTTTCCACTCGTTTAAGCTGGGCGTACAGATCCAGCGTTTCCAAAATGGTCAGGTCATCGTGGAAATTGAGCATCTGGGGCACAAAGCCGACCTGGGCACGCACCTGTTTGCCCTGCTTGCGAGCGTCTAGACCGTTGACGGTAATGGTGCCTTCGTAGTGGGTCAGGTCGAGCAGGCAGTGGAGGGCGGTTGATTTACCGGCCCCGTTGGCTCCCCAGAGGGCGACTGCCTCGCCGGGGGCAACGGTAAAGCTAAGGTTGTTAACGGCCGTAAAGCGGCCGTATCGTTTGGTTAAATTGGTCACTTCAATCATGGTATCCTCGGTTAATGTGCTAATCGTTTGATTGGGGCGTATTGCGTACTGCGTATTGCGTAATTGCCTCATTCTACGCAATACGTAATACGCAATACGATTCGAGGTCATTATGACCGTCCCCATCGTCAAAAATAGCAGCAGTCCCATCGCCCCCCACCAGTTTTGGGGATTGGCAACGGTCAGGGCCGGGGCCTTGGTAGGCACAATAGGCGACATTAAAGGCTGCTCATCGACCAGTTTGGACTGCGGCTGGAATAAAGGGAAGGCGACGCCGGCAAAATCGACCGCGTTGACCACCGGACTGTGGAGGAATAGGCGCAGGGCGGGCGTGGTGTCGGTCATATTTTCAAAGAGCCGGTTGGCCTGGTAAGGAATGTCCCCCCGGCCATCACCGGCCGCGTCAAAACCGGCGTAGTCGCTCCAATAATTGCCTACGTTGCCTACCGTCCAATAATTTTCCTTCATCCGACCGCCACCAATGGCCACCTGCTCCTGATTTTCAACAAAGCTGTTACGTAAAAACTCAGTGTGGTGAATAGAAGGCATCATATCCAGGCCGATTTCGTTGTAGCCGAAAACATTGCCCTCAAAACGGTTGGTCACACCAACACGGCTGGGAGAGTTGTTGATGTGCGCCCCTATCCGATTGTCGAGAAAGAGGTTCTCCGTAATCAGAATCTCATCCATATCTTTGAGGCCGAGGCCATAGCCGCTGGGGCCGCGATTGTAGGCGGCCGTATTGTGGCGTAGGGTGAGACCGGTGCTGTGCATCAGGTAAACGCCGACGGCATTGTTGGTCAGCAGATTGTTTTCCACCAGGGCGTCGTTGCAGTACATGATGTGCAGACCGTAACGGCCGTTGCTCACCTCATTGCCCCGAATAACCAGCCGCTCCGAATGCCAGAAGATGACGTCTCGGCCGTCGGTGATGATGTTATCGGCTACCACCAGGTCATTGCTGCGCCAGATGCGGATGGCATCCCCCCGGCGCGCCAGGGGCAAATCCTTGCTTTCAATCACGTTGTCCCGAATCTCGCTGCCCGTGCCAAAGCGCAGGTTGATGCCAAACAGGGTGTCTTCCAGCCGGTTGCCGATGAGTGAGATATTGGCTGCCTGGCTGACGATACCGGAATTGTCGTGGTTGATCTGGTGGCCGCTGTTGCGAATGACCATGCCGGTGATGGTTGTGCCGGGAGCGGCTTCGGCAATGCGAACGACGTTGCCCACACCGCCACCGTCAATGACCGGCCAGTTGTGGCCGATCAGGGTCAAGGGGCGGTGAATTTCTAAACGGCCGTCATAGACGCCGCCATATACCTCGATAGTGTCAATGGTGTTGCTGCTGTTAGCCTGCTCAACCGCTTCTATCAATGCCTGGGGGCCAGATTCGGCCGTTATGACCAGGACGTTCGGTGCCGCTGGCCCATCTGCCGCCGGCCTAGCGGCCAAAAGCGAGACCGGACTAAACAGCAATCCTAACAGTATGAACAGAGAAAAAACCAAATATCGTTTCATAAAAACATCCTACCCATCCACCAATGGTTTATAAGCGCGGCGATGGGTATAAAGTCCAATCAAAATGAGTGCTGAGGCCAGGAAAGCCAAATAAAGACCCATTTCAAAAGCAGCCACGGTACGGAACTGGCCCACCACACCCACGCCCCAAATCGGCGGCGTAAAGGGTTCGATGGCACTGCTGAGCGGCGCGGTCGGGTCCAGGTTGTGGCCAAAGTGGCGCATCCAAAAATACATGTCGGCCAAAAAAGCAAAGGGAAAAAGCAGCGCCGGAAGGGCCAGCAAAGCGGCCCAACGGCTGTGGATGAAAATAGCGCCGGCCAGAAGCAGGGCAATCATGGCGATAGCAGCCACGCTGACGGCTCGTTCTAACTGGGCCGCTTCATCTAACGGCCGCATCCCGATGTAATGGTTCAGGCCGTCAATTTCCCAGACATCGCCCGTCATCTCGTTGACATAGACCTGGACGGTCAGCCCGCGCGGATATTGGGGGGCTTCCAGCGTCATACGCCAGTAAGGCAGGAACATGGAGATGACCAGAATGATAGCGGCCGTTCCTAACAAAATGGAGGGCAGCCAATAACGCCAGCGGTCTGTCGTCTCTTCCGGGGCGCGGGGGCCGATGATTTCGTGCAGCTTGCTCATAAGAAGTTCCTAGACAAATTGTAAAACGTGATGCGTGAAACGTGAAACGTGATGCGTGAATATTCACTCGTCACGTTTCACGTTTCACGTTCTACTGTTAACTTTAAGGCTGTACCAACAGGTAGCCCTTCATCTCCAAATGGAGTGCCGAGCAGAATTCGGTGCAGTAGTAGGAAAAGACACCGGGGCGGGTGGCTTCAAACTCGAAGGACACCGTTTCGCCCGGTTCAATGCTCATGTGAATGTTATATTCGGGGACGGCAAAGCCGTGAATGGCGTCATAGGCGCGCTCCACGTTGGTGATATGCCAGGTCACTTTGTCGCCCTGCTGTATTTCCACATGTTCGGGAACAAAGCGGCTGCGGACGGAGGTCATAAAGATTTCCACGTTATTGCCGTCACGTACAATCCGTTCTTCTCCTTGCAACGTGGCGTTGGGAGAGATAGCGCCGGTCTGGGCATCCCAGCCTACTTCGGGGTAGACTTCCCACGGATCCAGTAAGTCGGCGCTGATAATCTGGGCGTAATGGGGTTCACCGATACCCATGGGCATGTCATAAAGCAACTGCAACTGATCACCCGGCTGGGAAATGTCGATGAGTTGGAAGTTTTGCGGCAGCAGCGGCCCCACATTTTGGAAACGGTCTACGGCCCATTTGTTGAGGGAAACCAGGTAGTTGCCATGTGGATTGACGGTGTCGCCGTGGGCAGCGGCCAGATGGCCGATGTTGTAATGGACCGAAAGCTTGCCTACCATCTCCCATTCAGGATCATCGTTCAGGTCGGCATACTCACCGCCCAGGGTCCAACGGGCGACGGCGCTGTCGAGGAAGAGGCTGGTATAGGCATAGCCATCAGAGCCAAATTGGGTGTGCAGCGGACCGAGGCCCAGTTCCACACGAGCCACAACCGTCTCGTCAAAATCAAGAATAGGCACACCAAAGTCGTCGTAGTCAAAGTTGCCGCCACGAATCGCTTCCTGAATTTCGGTCATGCCGTAGATGGTGACGTGGGGGTCGAGCTTACCGGCTATGACGATGTATTCACCATTGGGGGAGACATCAACACCGTGCGGGCTTTTCGGTTCAGGGATGAAGTAGAGCAAGCCTTCTTCGATAGCCGTTTCCAGGGGGATTACCTGCAGGCCGCTCATTTCAACGGTGCCGCCATTTTGGGCTACTTCGACTGCTTTTTCCAGGTGGATGACGTGCAGCAGGTCAGTATCATATTGGGAAACGCCGGACTCGAAAGGAAGGTTTCCTTTTTCAACGCCACCTTTGGCCATTTCGGTATTGAAGGAGTTACAGAAGACCCAGCCTTCGCTGGCCAGCTTACCGGCGTCGCACAAGTCTTGCCAGTAAGGGGGCAATTCAATAGCAAAGGAGTCGTCCTGAATCAGGCGGCCGGCCTCCCGGTCAAATTTCCAAAAGGTGATCATGCCCCGATATTCCTCCTGGTATTCGCTGAGGGGCGCATATTCACCATCGAGGGGAGCGGCATAATGGCCCCCTTCGATGACCCACTCAGTATTGGTGGTCACAAAAGCCCCCCCATGATTACTGAGGGCTATGGGATTGGGCACAATTTGTTTTGTTTTGAAATCTTTCAGGCTGATAACGGCCAGGCGAGCGTGGGCTTTATCATTGATAAAGAGGTATTCCCCATCATAGTCACCGTCGGTTTCGCTGAGGGCAGGATGATGGGTATCACCCCAGGTGATTAAATGCTCATCAGGGTTGCGGGAGCCTTCGCGCAACACGTTCATGGAGTTCATTTCACCGTAGCCCCAGCCTTGCCACGGTTCGGGGGTGAAAACACCAATCGACTTAAGCAGGCGCATGGAGGGCAGCCCAATCACAAAAACCTGGCCGCCATGGCCGCCGGATGAGAACAGGATGTAATCGTCGTGTTGGCCGCTGGGGATGTAGGTCTTGAGGGCAGCCGAGACATCGGCCGGACTGAGGCCACGGTCGTTGGCGATGGCCTGGGCGTCTTGGGACAGCCCGGTGGTTGCCGCGGGGGCCGCGTCACCGCCATCGCGGCAGCTTGTAAAAAAGATGACGGCCGTCATCAGCACCAGGGCTAATACGGCCGTTACCGGGGGTGATATCCACCTTTTTGCTTTCATTAAAATCTCCTTTTACTTCTCTCTAAATAGTCCTCTCGTTACCTATGTAAGGTTGAGGTGAATTGGGTCTTTGATAGATTATTCGGTAGGGGCGGTGCCTTGTGCCTGCCCTTCGGGGGCGACCACAAGGGTACGCCCCTACCATGTACAACCTTAATAGACCGGGAAATTGTGTTAATGGGGCAAGCATAGCAGGGAGACAGCGCCACGTCTTTGCGCCAGCGCAAACAGCGATCAAACGCGGCCGATGGCCACACGCCATACTTCCGGCCCTTGCTCCAGGTATTCCCAGCTAAACTGGCCGGTACGTTCGGCCTGGAACTGGTAGTAAAGGGGATGGGGTGCGTGATCGTTAACCAGGGTAAACTGCTCACCGGGCACCAGGGCCTCGAAGGTTTCAAAGATGAGGGCGTGGCGGTTACGGGGGGGGATGGGGCGGACATC
>JAWOIM010000426.1:0-4778 GCA_046484685.1 Chloroflexota bacterium
CTATATGATTAGGTAAAATAGAGGGACGGGTATTTTCCCGCCCCTCATATTGATGTTCATCAATATGAGGGTATATTAATCGATGTTGGTCTATATGTCAAGGGTGAAAATGACAGCCGTTTATCTTTTATTCAAAACCTTGTGTATAATCGCAGGCTATGGACAAACTGCTGCAAGCTTTTTTGCGTAGGCTGTATCCCAACCTGGACCAGTTGCCCCACATGCGACAAGATGTGCTGCGCTTTAACCTGAGTATAGTGGTTCTTGTGGCCCCCTTAAGCCTGTTGGCGCTGGTGTGGCTGGTTGTGGTGACAGATACGGCCGTATTACGCCAACATTCCTGGCTCCTTCTCTTGCATCTGGCCTTGCTGGGCCTGATGAACCGTTATCCCTTTACCCTCCGGATCGAGCTGCGCCGGGGTTTTTTCGTCTCTACCGGCAGCTCGTTGTCCTCCCTGGTCGTTTTTGCCGTCGCCTTTCTCGTGGGGCCAACTGCCTTGTGGTTATTGGCCATCTCTGCGCTGGCGGCTTTTGCCTATTCCCACTGGCACAGTGACCCGACCGACAACACCCGTCGTTGGAATGATCGGGTTACGCTGGTAATATCTCTCGGTTATGGGCTGTTAGGTGGTCTGGCTGCCCTGGCTGTTTACGAACTAATCGGGGGCCGCTATCCGCTGGCTGATTTAAGTTGGCCGGCCGTCGCGCCGGCGTTGGCTGCCATCGTCGTTCTTTACCTGGTCCCTGCCCTCCTTTCTCTGCCACAGGTATACAAACTATCCCAACTAGGTGAGGGACCGGCAAGAGTCGCTGATATGCTCCACTTTTCCTTGGCTTCTTCCGCTCTTTCATCCCTACAATATCCGTTTGCTATTTTGGCCGCAGCCCTCTGGTCGCAGCAGGGAATCGTCTGGTATTTGTTCTTCATAGCCGGCGTCTGGCTGGCAGCCGTAATGGCCAATCGCCTGAGCCAATCCGTGGCCCGCAGCGAGCAGCGTGCCCGTGAATTGGCCATGCTGGAGCAGTTAGGCCAGGCGATTATCGCCGCACCGGCCGATGCCTCTACCTTGCCCGACCTGGTGGCTCACCATGTTGAGGGGATGCTGCCGGGTACCTTCCTCTTTATCTGGTTGGAACCAGACCAGACGCTTTATCGCAGCCAAATGGATACCACGGAAAGTTGGCAAACGTTTCGAGAAAAATTAGCCACGGCCGATATTCACCAGTGGCAAGGCCGGACGCAGCGCCGTAGCCGTGACTGTCTGCTGGCCGCCATTCGTCATGATGACCGGACTTTGCTGGGCGGCATCTTTTTACAGCTTGGCTCTTACCGGGAAGAAGATACAACTGATTTCTTACCCGTGGTGCAATCATTGGCCGGGCAGATTGCCTCGGCCGTGCAGCGGGCAGAGGCTTACCGGCAGGCATTGGCCCACGAGCGCATGACGCGGGAACTGCAAGTGGCCGGGGAAATTCAGGCCAGCTTTTTACCGCAAACCATTCCCCAAATAGCGGGCTGGGATATAGCCGCCACGCTGCGGCCAGCCCGGCAAACGTCAGGGGATTTTTATGATTTTATGGATGTGGGCCACGGTCGTTTGGTTTTTCTGGTAGCTGATGTAGCCGACAAAGGGACAGGGGCCGCTCTGTTTATGGCCCTCAGCCGTACCTTGCTGCGGACTTATGCCCACCAATATCCGTTGGAACCGGCCCGCGTGCTGGCCGAAACCAACGAACGCATTCTGGCCGATACCCACGCCAGCCAGTTTGTCACCCTCTTTTACGCCGTGCTGGACCTGGCCGGCGGGGAGATGGTCTATGCCAATGCCGGCCACAATCCCGCCTTGTTGTTGTCTGACGGCGACGGGTCGATAAGCTGGCTGCCCAACAGCGGCCCACCGTTGGGTGTCATGGAAGAGTTAACCTGGCAAGAGCGACGGCTGCACCTGTCTGCCGGGGATAGACTGCTGCTGTACACCGATGGCGTCACCGAGGCGCAAAATGAGGCCGATGAGTTGTTTACCGAAGCCCGGTTAACGGAAGTGGTCAGGGCTAACGGGGAAGAGACGGCAGCAGGGTGGCAAACGGCCGTTCTGGATGCTGTGACCCGGTTTAGCCACCAGGCCCCTCAATTTGACGATATTACGCTGCTGACCATCATCCGCCAACCATAGGTTTCTACCACGATATTACGCTATTCTGATTATGAATCAAGTTGGCCTTACGAGTTAATATGGTCAACTGAAAAAGCCCGGATAGTATCATATGTCACTATCCGGGCTTTCACTGTCAGACGCTTTTTCAGCAGGCTGATTACTGAATACGGTTACTGCCCGTTGGTAATAAGCGGTAAGAACAACTCAAACTCATCGTCAATAATTGGCGGTTCCGTCAGGGGCGCACCGCTGCCGCACCAGTAGCCACTGCATAGGACCAGGTCGTTTTCGGTCGCGCCGGCTACCGGCTGACCGGTGGCGCTGTGCAGCACCAGCCCATTTTGGCTGACAATACTGCCGCCGCTGCTTACCAGACTGCGGCTTAATAATTCTCCATCGGCCAGGGCGATACCGAGTCCCATCATCATGAGCAGCAGCAGTAAGGCAAGGCCCAGCCTGAGAGGTTTTCTTTGTGTCATCATTTTGTTTTCACTCCTCTATTCCACAAGTTAGACCATTTTTAGGCAAACGGTCCACTTTGGAAACTAGCCAGAACCTAATTACAAGCGGTGCCGACGGACGTGCCGTTGCTTAAGGGTGCCCAAGTGCCCCAAGCAAAGTTGTGAACGCAGCGCAGCCCTGTGCCCGCACCGGTAAATTTGTTACCCACGTAAGCAATGCCTGATGTTGCTACTGAAATACTGCCCGAAGCGCTAATTTCAAAGAGGAACGCGCTGCCGGTAGAACTCACGCGAACCTCTGAATTTTCGACTCTGGGATTGCCATTTTGTAGCAGGGCAATACCACGATGTCCACCGCAGATATGGCTGTGTCGGATGTCAGGGGTGGCTTCATTGAGCTGCATACCAAAGCCGGTGCCACTGTTATCATTACAGTTTTGCACGGTACTGGTAGCCCCACCTAAAAAGATGCTGTTCAGAATCAGGGCCTGGGGAAAACCCCCACCAGCCGTATGAACGCTAGATAACCCGGCGTTAACCGACGTGCCAAAACCGGTTGCTCCACTGGCCTTAAAGCTGCTATTTTTGATAGTCGGCGCGGCGCTGTTGAGGTGAATACCGCTGCGGGCACCCCCGGCTCCTGCTCCATCAACCACCACATCGACATTGTCGATAACCGTATTACGGCTGGTTTCTACCATGTAGATGCCGAAGCTTAGCGGACCGGTGCCTGTGTTACGCACGGCCAGATTACTCAAGCGGCTGTTTTCCAGCATATCAATGGTGGCTGCGGTGTTGTTGGGCACAGCGGCACCCCGATTGGAGGTGATGACCGTTACATTGGGACCATCCCCTTGCAGATGGACGTAGCCCGGAACCTGGACTGCATTGCTTTCGCTGTAAATTCCTGGGGCGACGCGTACCAGGTAACGATTTGTGCTGGAGGCATCGCTGATACTGTCTAGGGCAGCGGCAACTGAGGTGAAATCGCCCCCTGATTTGGCCACCACAATGACATTTTCATAACTATCACCACCGCTGCCAACCAGATCTTCGGCACAGACCCAGTCACTGCCGTTCCATTTGGCGATTTGCCCATTGGCACAACTGAGATCGGCCAGTGTATCGCTTATGTCAGGCGGATTGGTCACACCGCTCCAGGGAACAGAAGCGGCCTGGAAAGCATAGGGAACGGAGCCTAACAATTGGCGCGGAAAGTCGACAAATCCTGTCCCCGTATCAAGGCTGGTTTGCAGGTAGCGGGGAGTGTTGTCGAAGGTGTCAGGGCCGAGAGGGCAGCCGGTGGTGCAGGTGCCATTGCCCAGCAGGACGGTGAAAAAGCCCTGGCTGACGGGGACAGCGTCTTGTGTTTCTTCCCAGATGAGGCTGCCACCGGAAGCGGCCGTATACACACCGAACTGCATATCATAATTGCCATCACCCAGGGGTTCCCCATCACTCTCAGCCAGGAAACCCTGGTGACTGATATAGGCCGGTGTATTGTTGGCTGCCATCTGATTGTTGGCCAGCAAATTTTGTGAGCGAACAAACGTTAACGTGGCTATGGTAAGCAGAACGGATAAAAAGATGGTGATTATTTGGTTACGCATGATGTTTCTCCTTGCTAAACTAAAATTACGCTTTACAAAAAAGATGACAAAATGGCCATACCTTGCCATTTTGCCATCTGACCTACTAACGACGCCCTTCGATTAAAAGGTTGTATTGGACGTAGTAGGTGCCACTACCATTAAAGTGAATACGGGCGGTATAGTCATGGTTAGGCAGTACAGTCAGCCGTTTGGCCTCATCACCACAACTGGCGCGTAGACTCAACTGCTCATCAAATCCATCCCACAGCGTTACCCGCAGCCAGTTTTCTGACTCCGCGTCATAGCCGTTGCAGGTAACGGTAAGCCAAACATTGGTGGTATTGCTTTGGCTGGCGACCGTGTTGAACTTAACCCAATCATCAATATCCCCTTCAGGTGAAGAAATGTCGTTGTTATAGACAAGCTGCCGGTCACCGGTGGGACGGAAATTAACGAAGAGAGCCGGGTTGGTCAGGGAGTCCCCGTCAAAGGGAGCCAGCGGTGGTCCGGCTGCCTGGGTGGCTGTCGGCGTGTAGGTAGGCGTGGGTGGATCGGCCTGGGTGGTGGGG
>JAWOIM010000448.1:0-4841 GCA_046484685.1 Chloroflexota bacterium
ATGGCCACGCTGGCTCCTTTGCCGCCGATGAAGAGCGGCTGGTCGTGAAAGTGACGGGTGCGGAAGCTGATATATTTCATATGGGCCAAGGGGTCGCTCTGGGGCAAATTGCTTAGACCAACGCGCCCACCATCCCGGCCCACGCTGGCCGTATGGCGCACAAGCTGCCCGTTGGCCTGGGCTGCTGCCACACGCTGTTGAATTGGTTCATCTAGCTGCCGGATGGCCCCCATAAATTCAGCCACGCTCAGCGCCGCCAGTTCGGTAGGGAAAAGGGATTCGACCTCAATATCCCTTTCTTCCAGCGGCCAGCCGGCCATACGTCCCAAAATCATCACCTTGCGCATCACATCCTTACCACCCAAATCCTCGCGCGGGTCTGGCTCGGTAATGCCGTCAGCTTTGGCTTTGGCCAACGCCTGGGAAAAGGGAACACCCTGGTCCAACTGGCGGCAGATGAGGCCCAGCGTGCCGCTCAACTGCCCTTCCACGGCCAATGGCAGGTCGTTGACGTCGAGCAGATAGCGCAGGGTGGCAATGATCGGCTGGCCACCACCCACCGTCGATTCGTAACGAATGCGGGGCTGGTTGAAATAATTCTTAGCCGTCTGCCAGGGGCCGGTGAACGGCTTTTTGTTGGCCAGGGCCAGGCTGTAACCCAGGTCCAGGGCGGCGTCGATGATCGGCTCCAGCCCGTCTTCGGCCGTGACGTCCACGACAATGGCCTGCTCAATTCCGGCGGCTGCGGCCTGGTGGAGTATTTCGATGAGAGACGGCCGTTCCGCCTCCCCCACCAATCCACCGGCAGCCTTCGCCGCCACCAGTTCACCGATTTGCGCGTCAGACAATCCGGCCGGCTGCCAGCGCCAGCTTTGGCTGTCGGCCACGGCTACCAGTTTAAAGGTAACCTGGTTACGTGCCGCCACCACCGGCCGGCTCTCCACAATTTGCTGCAACAGCGAGCGGCCCACGCCGCCCGCACCGAACATAATTACAGGTATTTGTTTCATAGTTCCTTTATTGCGTATTGCGTAGTGCGTAGTACGTGGCCTCGTTACGCACTACGCACTACGCACTACGTATCAAAAACAAAAGACCCCATCCGAAGACAGGGCCTTTTGTGGTTGCACCGTAGCACTAGCTTTCATCCTGAGAAGGCAGTGCTACGGTGCGTTTAGAAAAACTATAACTATCCATATGCACCACCTCCTCTTTTGTATAGGATGGCGGGCAGCGATTGCTGCGAATCAATCAAATGATGGGCTTGATTATGGCACAGGGTGAGTGGGTTGTCAACCGCTGTTCAGGAATTCGACATAGGAAGACAGTAATGGATCAAGACAATTTGGTCTGTACCACAAACCGGTTATTGACAAAAACGCAGGTTTGTTGTAGGATTAGGTTCGTAGCACAAACTTGTTTTTGTTATGAACGGAGGAAACATGCAAAGTATTGAACGAATTGAGTACATTACACAGAATTTTAATCTGCTGCAAGGGTTGCGGGTAGTGCCCTTTGGCCTGTTTATCCTGGTTGACGCGGCGGCCTATGCCTGGCTGCCCTGGTACAGGATTTGGCGGCCGTTAACACCGTTGGCTTTGTTTGGGCTAGCTGTGGCCTTAAGTATATTGGCCAATGGGTATTACAGCCGTCACTATGGAGAGGTACGGCCGTTACAACAGCCCAGCTCAAGGTTAGAGGCTGCCACTTTGTTAGCCGGTGTCGTTCTTATGGTAATCGGCGGTGCATTAGACAGGCATTATCAACTGCCGCTTAGTCTCTTTGGCTTGGCAATGTCTGCCTTTTTATTGGGGGCCTTGTATCTTTTTAACGGCACCTTACGACTGCATTACCTGGCTCTGGCTGTCATAGTGGCTGCCCTTAGTTTGCTGCCCTTAACAGGCATAGTGGCGGCTGCCCACCTATTTGGCCCGGATGGCCATTATGGTCAAATCACCATTGGTTTGGGCTTAATAGTGATTGGTCTTGGGGACCATCTGCTGCTGGCGCGAACGCTCTCACCGCTGCCGGAGGAACGTTAACGTGGACACACCTTTTGGAGAAATGGCCAACTTGGACAAGCTCGTCCATGAACCGGCTCGTTTAGCGATTATGTCTGCCCTGTTTGCCTGCCAAAGTGCCGACTTCTTGTTTTTGCAGCGCTTAACCGGCTTGACTAAAGGAAATCTCTCTGGTCATTTGACCAAACTGGAGGAGTTAAGCGTAAAGACTTCCCGGAGGAAATGGAATCGAGCCGGTACGGAAATTCATGCATCCGGTATGATGCGGCAACCGACCGGATGTCGGTTGCCTTCACAGGGAACACGCCGACAGCTTAACCCGGCTCCCTCTATGAACAGGCGTCATCGATCGAAGGTTTTTCTTGCGGGATTTCGGGGACGTTCCTTGAATTTTCGGTTTCCAGGTTCTGCCGGTATATCCGGAAAACCCGGCTGCGGCGAATCGCTCAACACAACACTCCTGCGGACGCATTAGGGTGCGGCCTGCCCACGGCGCAGGTCAGCACCGCAATTGGAAGGATAGTAAAGACGATGAAAGTATTGGTGCTCAATGGGAGTCCTCGGAAAAAGGGAATAATCGTTTCACTCCTTCAGGCTGTGACGGAACATCTATCAACCGAGCATGAAGTGGAGTGGATTGATGTATGCAAACTCAATATGAAATTTTGCACAGCCTGCATGGTCTGCCGAGAGAAAGAAACATGTATCCTGCCTGAAGATGATGCACATATAGTGGGTAAGAAAATTCAGGAGGCCGATGCCCTGGTCATTGGTACACCGACGCACTGGGGGAACATGTGTGCACCGCTGAAGCTGCTTTTCGACCGTAACGTTCCAGTATTCATGGGGGAAAGCCCCAGTGGTATGCCAATCCCAAGGCAGAAAGGGAAGGGGGCGGTGGTGGTGACTGCATGTACGACACCGTGGCCCTTCAACTTCATTCTTCCTGAAAGCAGGGGAGCAATCCGGGCCGTCAGAGAAGTTTTACACTATGGAGGTTACAAGACCGTGGGTACTATCGCGAAACCAGGAACCAAGAAGTCAAGAGGGATTTCGTCATCCTTGGCGGCAAGGGCAAGGCGTTTGGGAAATAAGCTCCTACAGCGGTGACCTTTCAACAACCGCGTCAACCCGGACTGACAATTCCGCTACGCTCTATTGCCAGTCGGTTATGCGGGGCGTTCAGACACCAGAGGGCGTGCTGGCCGGATGCGGTGGTTTTCCCCGTGGCTGCACAGGCCTGAAAACTGAACAAGGGGTTACAGTGTTTTTGACTGTAACCCCTTGTTTTCATTGGTGGGCCGTGATGGAATCGAACCATCAACCTACTGATTAAGAGTCAGGTGCTCTGCCTAGTTGAGCTAACGGCCCATTTCGGGGTTGGGTGCACGCGAATGAAAACGATTGTCTAACAGCCGGGCAGCGGTATGTCAATGTGTTTTTCCGCGTGGTCTCCAAAAGCTTCAAGCGGGTTCACCCCGGAAGCGGGTCTGATTTTGGCGTTTGCGCCTGCGATCCCGTTTCCATTCATTTTTGTGCCGTGGGGCTCCTTTGGATGTTCGGATTTTTGGGGAGCCGGGCCCACTTGAGAGGTCTATGAAGTAGCTGCCGGGCGTTTTTGGGGCGACTGGCCCATCCGGGATCCGGGCAGGCCGCCTTTCCGTGCGGGTTTTGGGCAGAGGCGGGCCGCTGAAACTGCCGGCCGGCAAACCATCCAGTATGAACAACCGCTTGCCGAAGCGCCAGATGGTCGCTCCTTTTCGGCGGGCCTGATCCCCATTGACGGTCAGGATGACCGGGGAGGGGTCGATGCGTCGGCCGAGTCGCTGTGCCATCGCTAAATCATCAGCCAGGAGGATCCGATTCCAGGCAGCGGGTAATTGCCCTTTTTCCTGCAGAAGCGGATAAGCTCGTCGGCGAACCGGGCAGTACAGGAGCTTGGGCAGTCCCTCTGCGATCACCGGTGCAACCAGGTGGGATCGGTCCACGGCACGGATGCGGTTGTTATCCATTTCAACCGATGGCGCACGGGTGGTGTGCATCACTTCACGGATGTGGTTGAACCGCACGTGGCGCCAGCCAGGTTCCTCGGCCAGGACTTTCATCAGGTCCTTGATGGATACGTAGCCCTGCTTGTCGGGTATCAGGCCGAATTCATCGGGCTGTCGACCGAGCACGTACGCCAGGAATTTGGCCAGCTGGTTGATAAAAAAGCTGCTTTTCATGGGGCATCAACTGCTTGGGTCGCTCGGGTTGATGGGTTGGTGTGGGGTGCGACCCGTGGACCCGCCGCCACGCGTCAGGGTTTCTGCCGCTTGACCGGCCTGGCGCTCTCTGTTAACTAGTGCCCATCCAGAAACGGTTATTTCGCCCGATATCTTCGTTATGCTCAAAATTTTATCCTCGGAATATCACCTATATGCCTGTGGTAAAATTTTTCGCATGCCTTGATCTCGACCAAAATTCCTCGTTTCTGGATGGGCACTAAATTGAGCGTTTCCCATTTTGGTATCTTTAAAATGCAAAAGCATGAATGGGGGTTAGGTGCGTTTCGGCCGCCGAAATGGAAAACCCACCGCGATTGCCGATCTTACCGCATCACCGGCGTCAGATGCCTTCCCGCATAGCCGACTATAGCGGACCGTCATCTTCCTTGTATCTGCGGCAAGCTCGACAATCGCTCAGGTAGTGTCCATCCAGAAACGAGGAATTTTGGTCGAGATCAAGGCATGCGAAAAATTTTACCACAGGCATATAGTTGATATTCCGAAGATAAAATTTTAAACATAACGCAGACGTCGGGCGAAATAACCGTTTATG
>JAWOIM010000510.1:0-3792 GCA_046484685.1 Chloroflexota bacterium
CCCTCCAAACTCAGATATGCCAGGCTGTCGGCCCCAATGCGCTGCCGGATGCCTTCAACGTCAAGCTGGTGGGCAATGAGCTGCTGCCTGGTGGCCATGTCGATGTCCATAAAACATGGGTGGCGCACCGGCGGGGAACTGACGCGCACGTGAACCTCTTTAGCCCCCCCCTCACGCAAAAGCTGCACCAGCGGTCCGGCCGTATTGCCGCGCACAATCGAGTCGTCGATCATCACCACCCGTTTGCCGGCCAGGTTGGCCGACAGCGGGTTGTATTTGATCCGCACTCCTTCCTTACGCAGTTGGTCATCGGGCTGGATAAAAGTCCGGCCGATATAGCGGTTCTTGGTCAATCCTTCCGTATAGGGCAAACCTGATTCCAGGCTGTAGCCAATGGCGGCCGGCGTAGCCGAGTCGGGCACGCCCAACACCAGGTCGGCCTCCACCGGCGCTTCGCGGGCCAGTTGGCGGCCTAACTGCTGGCGCACGTCGTGAATGCTCTGCCCCTCGAAGAGGGAGTCGGGCCGGGCAAAATAAACATACTCAAAGATGCAAAGAGCGCGCCGCTCAATATCGGCTCCATGGAAAGAGGTGACGCCGTGCTGGTCCAGGCGCACAATTTCACCGGGCTGCACCTCACGCCGGAACTCGGCCCCAATGGTATGCAGGGCACAGGTTTCGCTGGCAACGACGTAGCCGCCATCATCCAGTTGGCCCAGGGATAACGGCCGTAAGCCCAACGGATCGCGCACGGCATAAACCGCTTCCCGGGTCATCAGCGTCAAGGAATAAGCGCCTTCGGCCACCTGCATAAAAGCCCGCAGCCGGGCCACCCAGCGGTCCGGTTCATCTCCGTTAAGCAGTGGCTGTGCCCAGACATCGGCCGGGGCGGCCAGCATTTGGGTAATGACTTCACTGTCGCTGGTGGAGGAGAGGCCCACACCCCGCTTGAGCAACTGGTGACGCAGATGGAGAGCGTTGGTCAGGTTGCCGTTATGGGCCACCCCCAGCGGTCCGTATATCGTTTCGATCAGGTAAGGCTGGGCATTGCGTAAGTGAGAGGAGCCGGTTGTAGAGTAACGGTTTTGACCAATGGCCAGGTGCCCCTCCAACGGCCGTAAATTCTCCTCGTTGAACACCTGTGAAACCAGCCCCATCCCTTTATGGCTGTAGGCAGAACGGCCGTCGCAGGTAGCAATACCCGCACTTTCCTGTCCTCGGTGCTGCAAGGCATAAAGGCCAAAAAAGGCCAGCCGCGCCACCTGCCGCCCCGCAGCATAAACGCCAAAAACACCACATTCGTCATGAAATTTATCTTCTTCCCAGAAATTGATCATTAGCCTCTCTCTGTTTTAACCACGGATTGGGATGTGAAACGTGAAACGTGATGCGTGAAGTTCCATTCCCACTTTTCACTTCTCACTTCTTACTTTTCACTTCCCTTGCTTGTAATACCTTTTGTCGAGCCAATTCGGCCGTTTCGGCCAAAGCGGTAATGTGCCCCATTTTACGGCCGGGGCGGGCTTCTAGTTTACCATATAAATGTAAATGAATGCCGGGTTGTAACACGGCCGTCCAGTCAGGCGGTCCATCCTGCCACATATCACCCAGTATATTGGCCATAGCTGCCGCCTGGCGATAGTGCGTTTCTCCTAACGGCAGGCCACAAATGGCCCGTAACTGCTGCTCGAACTGGCTGGTTTCGCAGGCTTCGATGGTCAGGTGGCCGGAGTTATGGGGCCGGGGAGCGATTTCGTTAAGGAGCAAACGGCCGTCTGCCGTCGTGCCTGAAGTCAGAAAGAATTCTACACACAACACCCCGATCACATCCAGTGCTTCTAATACAGTGCGCACCATTGCCTCCGCTTGACGGGTTACAGCTTCTTCAACTGCAGCCGGGGCTGCTGAAATGTCCAGGATGTGGTTGGCGTGGTCGTTAGCGATAAGGCCGTAGTGGGCAAACTCCCCATTTTGCCCTCGCGCCGCCACCATCGACACCTCTCGTTCAAAGTTGATAAAGCTCTCTAAAATAGCCGGCTCCCCGTTGAGCGCCGCAAATGCAGCCTCGGCATCACCGGGATGGCGAATGATTTCCTGTCCTTTGCCGTCATAACCGGAGCTGGCGGTTTTGAGAACGGCCGGTACGCCCAATGCCTCCAGGCCGTCTAACAAATCGGTCAAACTGTAAACGGCCGTAAAGGGGGCCACCGGCAGACCATTCTTCACAAAGAATTGTTTCTCGCGCAGCCGGTTTTGGGCCACATGCAGGGCCTGGGGGCCGGGATGAAGAGGGGCGTGTTGGGCGGCGGTAACGGCCGTTTGGCTGGGCACGTTCTCAAATTCATAGGTCACCACGTCCACATTCTGGGCAAATTGGGCAATGGCGTCGAGGTCGAGGTAATCGGCCGTTGTTTCCCGGTCGGCCACCTGGCCGGTGGGCGTGTCCCGCCCCGGTGACAGGACATGGACACGGTAGCCCATCTGCCGGGCGGCCAGGGCCAACATGCGCCCCAGTTGGCCGCTGCCTAAAATGCCGATAGTGGCGGGGGGGGAGTACAACAGATTTGGGGATGGAACAGATTTTTTGGTCATGTAGGTTTGTAATTGGTGTTGATGATTCTGGTTTCGAGTTGTGGTTGGTTGAAGTTGGCTACAAGGCAATATGTGACGTTGAGATGTTTCATGTCCAGGCCCAACGCAACGGCCGCCTGATAAAAACGCTCCGGCAGCATCGGTCCCAACGTATTGTACACATCAAACAACACGCCTCTTACCTCATAACTCAACGCCTTATGCAAAAAAGTCGCCATACCACACCCTAAAAAATCTGTTCCTTCTCCAAATCTGTTGTACTCACTCCGATGGTAATTCATTACCCAACACGCTTTCCGTTTGCTGTTGACGAAACTCATGCAGCTTGTCTCGATATTCAGAAAACTCATTGCCCAAAATGGCAATGGCCAGCAGCGCCGCATTTTTGGCCCCGGCTTTGCCAATAGCCAGCGTCCCCACCGGCACGCCGCCCGGCATCTGCACAATAGAGAGCAGCGAATCCAGCCCGTTGAGCGTGCGGCTTTGCACCGGCACACCCAGAACAGGAACGGCCGTTTGCGCCGCCACCATGCCCGGTAAATGAGCCGCCCCGCCCGCCCCGGCAATGATCACCTTGAGGCCGCGTGATTCGGCCGTGGCTGCATATTCGGCCATCCACTGCGGCGTGCGGTGGGCCGACACCACCCTGGCCTCATAGGGCACTTCAAACTCGGCCAGCGTTTCGGTGGCGTGCCGCATCGTCTCCCAATCCGATGTACTGCCCATAATCACACCAACTAATATCTCATTCATTGATTGCTCCTACAAGATTTCAACGCAAAGTTGCAAAGGGGGCAAAGGGACAAAGAAAAGAAAAAGCAGTAAGGTTAAAGGCCGTTAACGACACGGTGGATGCCGTTTTTGACATATTTTTCGCCGAAGTTGATTACCAGGCCCAGCTTTAGCTTCATGAGGCGCAGATAGGTCAGAGTTTGTGCTTCGAAGATGGGATTGTAGGCAATCGTGGCCTTATTTTCCACAATGACCAGGTCGCCTACAAGCAGATCAACGCGCAAAGGTGTGGCCAATCGCTGCTCTTTATAATCAATTGGCACTTCAATCTGCCGCACCACTGCCAAGCCACAGCTCTGCAACTCATAGACCATTGCTTCTTCATAAACACTTTCCATCAATCCCGGTCCACCCAGTGTCCGATGCACTTCAATAGCCGCCCCAATTATCTCATAACTTAACTTATCC
>JAWOIM010000143.1:0-9390 GCA_046484685.1 Chloroflexota bacterium
CCGCTGGGGATGGCCCACAGCACACTACGCCAGCCCATTCCCCCGGCCCTGGCCGATGACGTGGCCGTTGGCTATGGCACGGGCGATTACCAACGGCTGCGCGGCGGCTTTGTCTATATCGCCCCCTACCCAGCCGGCTCGATGAGCGCAGCGGCGGCCGATATGGCCCCCTTTATGATCGCCCATCTGCAAAACGGCCGTTACCAGGACACCAGCCTGCTCCAGCCGGAAACGGTCCGGCTGATGCACAGCCGCCAGTTCGCCCCCGACCCCCGGCTGGACGGCATGGCTTACGGTTTTATGATCCAGCAGGTCAACGGCCGTGAGGTGCTGTTCCATCGCGGCTCCATGTTCCAGTTTAACGCCGGCCTCTACCTGCTGCCAACCGAGAACGTGGGGCTGTACGTGGCCTACAACGGCGCGGGTGCGCTGGAGGCCTCGGCGCTGCTGTGGCAGGCGTTTATGGATGAGTATTTCCCCGGCGAACCAGTAGCCATCTTGCTTCCGCCGCTCGGTGCGGCCGAACGGCTGGCCGCCTACACCGGTGAATACCACATGGCTCGCGCCGAATTCAGCGGACCGGCCAAATTTATCCGCCTGCTGGAAGCGGCCCAGGTGACGGCCTCCCGCGACGGCTATTTGCAACTGATGGTCGAGGGGCAAACAGAGCGGTACGTCGAGGTAGAGCCGGGCCTCTACCGCCACGAGACGCGCGAAGAATATCTGGCCTTTCACGCAGACGAGAACGGCAACCAATGGCTGTCGCTGGACGGCCGTCCCGCCTTCCTGAATTTTACCGCCACTTCCGCCTTCCGGGTCCCGGCCTACGAGAGCCTTTCTTTTGGGGCGTTGCTGATTCTGTTGACGCTGCTGCTCTTTATCGGCTCCGCTGTCGGCTGGCTGATTGGCTGGCTGCGCCGGCGGCGGCAGGGAATAGCGCATCCGTTTAGCCTGCGCCTGACTCGCTGGCTGGCGGTGGCTTTTGGCCTGGGCTTTCTCTTCTTCCTGCTGGCCCTGGTCAGCGTGGTGGGGGATATTGACCCCGCTTTCGGCGTGCCGCGCATCTTCTTTGGCGCACCACCCATTGTGGATACAATCCTGCTCATCCCCTGGCTGCTGGCGGCCGTCGCCGTCGGCCTGGCACTCAGCGCCGCCCTGCTCTGGCGCGACCGTCTGGTTGGTTTGTGGCCCAAGGTACATCTGAGCCTGCTGGCGCTGCTGGCGGTAACGGCCGTTTGGTGGCTCTGGCAGTGGAACTTGCTCTAAGAATAATGGGACGCAGATTTTCAGGATAAACGCAGATTTTTTTCTTTTTATCTGCGTCATCTGCGTTAATCTGCGTCCCATCTCTAAAAAGGTTGTTATGAAAAGCGTTCTCACCATCACCAAATGGCTCTTTCTGGGGCTGCTGCTCTTGCTGGCGCTGTTAATTACCGGCAGTATCATCAACCATCGGCTGCAAACGCCGCGTGAGGAGGCGGCCTATCCGCCGCCGGGTCAAATGGTGGCGGTCAACGGCCACCGGCTGCACGTCTACGCCGAGGGCGAGGGCGAGTTGACTCTGGTTTTCCTGGCCGGCAGCGGCACCACCGCCCCCACGTATGATTTCAAGGGGTTGTACAGTCGGTTGTCAGGTGAGTATCGCACTGTGGTCGTGGAGCGGGCAGGGTATGGCTGGAGCGATGACAGTGACGGCGCGTCCCGCGACATTGAAACGGTACTGCAGGAGACGCGGCTGGCGCTGCAAGCGGCCGGCGAAAGCCCACCCTACGTTCTGCTGCCCCACTCGATGAGCGGCCTGGAAGCGCTGCACTGGGCCAACCGCTATCCCGACGAAGTGGCCGCCATTATCGGCCTGGACCCGGCCCTGCCTCCGGTCTATGAGATATTGCCGCCGCCACGCCTGATGCTGACGCTGGTTGGCTTCACCGCCCGCACCGGTCTGCTGCGGCTGGCCCCCTTTATTTGTGAGGGATCGCCCTCGGTAAACTATTTGAGTACAGCGGAAACTGATATTTACTGCTCTATCATGTATCGGCGCACCTTAACGGCCGATATGCTGGCCGAAATCGAGATCACGCAGGCCAACGCCCAACTGGTCGCCACCGAGGGGATCCCCGATGTGCCCCTCTATCTTTTTATCTCCAACGGTGCTGATTCGGCCGTGCCCAATTGGGTTGACCTGTTGATGGCCTACACGGACGCTGCGCCCAACGGCCGTTACCAACTGCTCGACGTCGAACATTACGTCCACAGCCTGGCCCCCGATGCGA
Source organism: Chloroflexota bacterium (assembly GCA_046484685.1). Classification (GTDB taxonomy): domain Bacteria; phylum Chloroflexota; class Anaerolineae; order Promineifilales; family Promineifilaceae; genus SLGK01. The sequence continues at coordinate 2,274 of JAWOIM010000143.1, forward strand.
TTGCCACCGAGACACGCCAATTTTTGCAGGAAACAACCGCGCCGTAAAACGTAATCGGCAAGAGCCTACGCAATACGCACTACGCAATACGTTTCACAGGAAAGAAACCCATGAACAACTCAACAGAAACAACATCCCCCACCAATACCCGCTTCGGCAAAACCTTTCTGGCCCTGTTTGGCCTGGGGCTGCCGGGCATCGTGTCGCTCATACCAACCGTGATGGAACAGCTTGACCTGCTGCCGCCGGAGATGGCTGAATTACCCCAGTCTGTGGTCGTGGCCCTTTCACTGCTCAATCCGCTGATTTTGCTGGCAGTGAGCGTAGCCGTCGGAACGCTGCTGGCCCATCGCGTCGGCCTGCGCTCGCTGGTGGCTGACAAAGTACGGGCGGGAACGGCTATCTGGCCCAACCTGCGCCCCTATATTCCCCTGGCTTTTGTCGCCGGGATCATTTTTCTGCTTGTCACCGTTGGCCTGGACTTGATCATAGACCCGTTCGCCGATGCTGAATTAATTGCCGAGATGCCGGGGGAGGGCAATATCTTCGCCCGACTGCTGCTGGGCGTCCTGTACGGCGGCATTGTCGAGGAGCTGATGCTGCGCTGGGGCTTTATGACCTTACTGGTCTGGCTGGGCTGGCGACTGCTGCAGCGGGGTGAAGGATTGCCCGGTCCGGGACTTGTCTGGACGGCCATTGTCCTGGCGGCGCTTCTGTTTGGCCTTGGCCATCTGCCGGCGCTGGCCAGTATCGCTGTCTTGACGCCAATTCTGGTCATTCGCACCGTCTTGCTCAATGCCCTGGGCGGGCTGCTCTTTGGCTGGCTCTTCTGGCGCTACAACCTAGAGACGGCGATGGTCTCCCACGCCGCTTTTCACATTGGCCTGTTTGTTATCAATTTAGGCGTCTTGTTAATCGGCGGCGGATGATTCGGACTGACCACTTGTTGCTTGTCGCTGCCGTAAAACATGATACGTGATGCGTGAAGGCTTTGCCAAGCCCATCACGTTTCACAGCTTGTCCTGAAAGAAGTTGAAGAGCTTCACGCCTCACGTACCAAGGAATTGAGTCATGGAACTAAAAATCGAAAACGTCAGTAAGCAGTACGGCAAAGCGGTCTGGGGCCTGCGCGATTTTAGCCTGCGCCTGGGGCCGGGTATCGTGGGGCTGCTGGGGCCGAATGGAGCGGGCAAATCGACCGTCATGCGCATCATCGCCACCATCACCCAACCCACCACCGGTACCATACACTGGAACGGGGTAGACACGGCCCAACAGCCGGACAATTTACGCCGCGTCCTGGGCTATCTGCCCCAGGATTTCGGCGTTTACCCCAACCTGAACGTGGTCGAGTTCCTCACCTATCTGGCGGCCGTCAAAGGGCTGGACCGCAGCCAAGCTCGCCGCCGCATTGAGGAACTAATCCAACTGGTCAATCTGAGCGAAGCTGCCTACCGTCCCATCGGCGGCTTTTCGGGCGGGATGCGGCAGCGGGTGGGCATTGCCCAGGCGCTGCTAAACGACCCCCACCTGCTCATTGTCGATGAGCCGACCGTCGGCCTGGACCCGGAGGAGCGGGTGCGCTTCCGTAACCTGATTGCCGACCTGGCCGGGGAACGGATTGTGATGCTCTCCACCCACATCGTTTCTGATGTGGAGGCAACGGCGACCAGTATTGCTCTGATTGCGGGCGGCCGTCTGCTGCGCCGCGCCCTGCCCGAAGAACTGCTGCAAGCGGTGACGGGCAAGGTTTGGGGTTGGCTAATACCGAGCAGTGAATTAACGGCCGTACGCCAGCAGCATCTCATCGCCAACACCGTCCGCAGCGCCGACGGTGTATTGGCCCGCATCGTCAGTGAGAACTCGCCCCACCCCGACGCCACCCCCTTACCGGCCACGCTGGAGGACGCCTATCTCTACTTCATTGCCCAAAAACCGGAGGTGGCCTCATGAATGCCCTCTACCAGTTAGCCCTGGCCGACTTCCGCGAGCGGGTGCGCCGCTTCAGTTTCCTGGTGATGGTGGCCCTGGCCGTTCTGCTCGGCTACCAGGTGATTGACGGCCTGTTTATTTTACGCCTGGGCAGCTACCGGGGCGACTATAACGCCGCCTGGATCGGGACGCTGATGGCCATTACCCTGGCCTTTTTCCTGTCGCTGCTGGGCTTTTATCTGGTGCGCGGCAGCGTGCAGTTGGACCGGCAGACGGGCGTAGGCCAGATTTTGGCGGCCACGCCGCTGCGCCGAGTGACCTATGTGTTGGGGAAATTTGCAAGCAATACGGCCGTTTTGCTGGTCATCGTGGCCGTCCTGGCAGTGGCTGCGCTGGCCATGCTCCTCATTCACGGCGAGGACAGGACGCTCGATCTGTACCAACTGCTGATGCCTTTTGTCGTGTTTGCCGTGCCGGTGGCCTTGTTGGCAGCAGCAACGGCCGTTTTCTTTGACGCCACCCCTTTTCTGCGGGAGACGGCCGGCAACGTCCTTTACTTCTTCGTCTGGCTCTTTATGGTGCCCGCATTTGGCGGACATCTGCTCGGCTTTGAGGTGATTGAGCGGGAGATGGCCGTGGCCCTGCAAGCGCAGGGGGCCGACTACAGCGGCGGTATTGTCCTGGGCAGTACCGAAATTGTAGAAATGCAGACCTTTCTTTGGAGCGGCTTTGACTGGACGGCCGTTGCCGGGCCGCGCCTGATATACGTTCTCGCCGCCCTGCTCCTGGCGATGCTGGCGGCCGTGCCCTTTGACCGGTTTGACCCATCGCGGGGCCGCATTGCCCGCAGCACTCGCCCTTCATTGTGGCAGAGAGGAACAAGCAAAGTGAGAGCGATTTTTCAACCCCTACTGCCTAAAGCCTTTGCCGTCCCACCTACGCCACACGCCATACGCAATACGTTACGCTCCGACCAGTTGACGGCGGTAACGGCCGCAAACAGCAACCTCAGCCTCTTTGTGCAGACGGTCACGGCCGAATGCAAACTGCTGTTCAAAGGCCGGCCTATGCTCTGGTATGCCGTGGCTGCCGGGCTGGTGCTGCTCTGCCTGACGGCCGATTTAGAGACGGTGCAGCGGTGGCTGCTGCCCCTGATCTGGCTCTGGCCGCTGCTGCTCTGGTCGGAGATGGGCGTGCGCGAGGGCAAGTATGGAGTGGATCAACTGCTATTCAGCGCACCGGCCCCGCTGTGGCGACAGTTGCCGGCGGCCTGGACGGCCGGCGTGCTGCTTTACTTGCTGCTGGGCAGTGGGGCGCTGCTCCGATTTCTGGTCGAGCCGACGCTGCTGCCCGGCTTTGTGGCGGGGGCGTTGTTCATCCCTTCGCTAGCGCTGCTGCTGGGTGTGGTAGGCGGATCGGAACGGCCGTTGCAAATCCTGCTGCTCATCTTCTGGTATCTCGGCCCGCTGAACGGCCTGGCCCTCTTTGATTTCACCGGGGCCACTCCAGACGCGCTGGCCCAGGGCATTCCCTGGTATTACCTGGGCGTCAGCCTGCCGCTCCTGGGACTGACCCTGCTGGCCCGCTGGCGACAGATAGTCAGTTAACCAGGATCAATACCAACATCGGTGACAGTTGGTTGCCTGAGAATCGTCTCCAGGTAATAGACCATGATAGAGAGGTGGCCGTCATACGGGCGTCGTACGCATACCCTGGCTGTTACCCTATTCTGGGACTGGTAGGCTTTTTCGCTGGTTGGCTCAATTGGCGGCATTGTCTACGGCTATTTTGCCTGGTGGGAAATCGCCGACAGACCAGAACTCCCTGGAAGTGAGAACATGATTCGGGCGGTCGGGCGGTTCCATTGACACAAGCGACAACGTAGGATAGTATGCTCAGCAAAGGGGCACAGCTTACACTTTTTTGAGTAAACTCGCTTTTCGCACCCATTGGGGCAACCTCATCTGTCAATAAATGGTTGTCCACTAAACATTCGTTCCTTCACTAAAGCAAATACGCCATACGAGGTCATTAAATGAAAATTGTAACCAAAGCACCTATCGCTTCATTTTTCATCCTGGCGTATCTTATCTCCTGGTTTTTTTGGTTACCGCTAATTTTTGTCGGTGAAGATCCAGGAATATTCTTTATGCTTCTCTGGGTCCTAGGCGGCTTCGGACCGTTCGTGGCCGCTATCATTGTGAGCAAGTTAGCGGGGGTTTTCAAGGACTTTACAAGATTGCTCTTTATGTGGCGGGTTAGCTTTAAATGGTATCTTGTTGCTCTAGGCCTTCCTGTACTAACTGCTGTAGTTGCTTATGGCGTTTTTCTAATGGCTGGCGGAACGCCCCCAGCTGCGCTAGAGACACCTCCCTTGTATTTTTATCCGCTGTTGCTGCTATTCGTCATGATCTTGGGAGGCGGCTTGGAAGAGCCGGGCTGGCGCGGCTTTGCTTTACCTATGCTGCTCAAACGCCATAATCCCTTTTTTGCCAGTATACTTATTGGTATAGGTTGGGCTTTTTGGCACTTGCCGCTATTCTTTGCTCCGCTATCGTCGCAATTTAACCTTCCTTTCGGGTGGTACTTTTTGAATACGCTGGCGCTTTCGGTCATGTTCACCTGGTTATTTTTGAAAAGCAATAGAAGTACGGTGACGGCTATTGTTCTGCATGGCGGCATCAACGCTGTGTTTACCTGGTATCCGGGATTATCCAATATCTCCACAAGCTTGGGGACGTGGCATTATTATGCGCCCATCACCGTGGCGAGCTGGTTGATCGCAGGGCTGTTGTTGATCGTCGCTAGAAGGCAGTTTTTCGCCAGCGGCGACACACCCGCCTAATGGGGATTGTTTAACAAACGTGCATACGGGGCAACATCTCGAGTTCGTACGATTTTCTGCATACCTACTTGTGCTATCCTTCTTCACACGTTTCGGCCGTGCCGAGCAGCGCACCGCATTCAGGACAACTACGCATGGGGTCTTGGTCTAGCTGTGACATAGGTATAATGCAATCCTTTACCGAAACGTGCTGCAGTTAAGCAAAAAGCGGGTAAATGCGAAGAATCCCATAATTAGGATACACCCGACTGAATTTGTCTTGTAACGTTGGGTTTCTTTCAACGTCCTCCCTGTAATTTCTGATGGCAGTCTCGAATTTTTCGTACAAAGCAGTGATACTAATCAAGTACACATTTTCAGGGCGTTGTTGTACCAATGGTTCTGCTTTTGGCAATATTAGACTGAAACGATACTCTTGCTTTCCAGATTTCGAGTACAGCCCAAACGAGTGCAACAAAGAGTTCCGTAATTGATAAACTGTTTCTGCATCATCTGATGAAATAGGTTGGAAATATTCGTTTACAAAATTCTGGAAACGCTGACCAACAGCAACAATCGCTTGTGAATTACGCCGCATGAGATTCAAATAACAGCTTTATAATGCACAGTTGCTTGAAACCAGATTCCTCATTAGTAATGTTTGCTGAAGCAGTATAGGGGTAAAATGGCCACTTGGCAAAACGATAGTCAAGCAGCGCACAACCGACAATTGCCACTTCCCAAAAGTGAGTACAAAATCAAATATGTCTCAAATACGCCGTTTGACCCATGCAACTGCGCCTAAACGGCCGTTATGCTTTAGCCATCAGCCAAACAACAAGCAGAGAGAATTGGCAGCAAATTGGGCCTGATCCTGGCCATCTGACCAGGGTCTAAACTAGGCGATTGTCGGGCGACCGGGAGCAGCCGTGCTGCTACACTTATCAGTATGGAATCTTGGGCAAGATGAACCGACGGGATAGCTAACAGGTCTGGTAGCCATACCAAAAAAGGATTTACCCACATGATGGACATAATTGAGAAGGTAAAACAAGGTAGGCAGTGGCTCGGCAACCGTCTGAGCCGGATGACGGGGGCTGTGGCCCCCGGTCCGCGGGCCTGGCGGGGGGCGACCTGGGGCATCCTGGTCATGGCTCTGGTCGTATGGGGCGCGAATGCCATCGCCGCTTTTGGCCCCGCCGGGCCGCTCCGTTTTACGGCCAGCCTGCTGGTCACACTGGCTGCGGCCGGGCTGTTTGGCGCGCTGCTGCTCGTTCTGGGCTGGCTGCTGCACCGGGCACCGGCCCGTTACCGCTGGGTGCTGTTTAGCAGCCTGCCCTTGCTGCTGCTCTCCTTTTTACTGGCCCCCTCGCTGCTACTGGGGGGGCTTACGGCCGTTGTTGGCCTGATTCTTTTTAGCAGCTTGCTGGGCGCCGGCATAACGGCCGCTTCCGGCAATAACTGGTCACAATTGACCCGCCTCCACAAAGGCCTGGCCGTCGGCGGCATCGCCCTGGGCGCGGTGGGCCTGCTGGTGGGCGGCGGCCTGCTCCTGGTGGACGGCTTTGATACCACGCCCCCGGTCAACGCGGCCAGACAGAGCGATACGGCCGTTACTCCTCTCAATCTGCCCAATCCCGCCGAAGCAGGACCCTATTCTGTCTTAACCCTCACCTACGGCAGCGGCAGCGACCGGCATCGCCCCGAATACGGTGCCGACGTTACCCTCACCACCCGCAGCGTAGACGGGTCGAAGTTGATTACCAAAAACTGGACCGGTCTGCGGACTTCCTACTGGAACATTGAGCCGGACAATCTGCCGCGCAACGGCCGTGTCTGGTATCCTGACGGCGATGGCCCCTTCCCCCTGGTTCTCATTGTCCATGGCAACCATCCCATGGAAGATTACTCCGATCCCGGCTACGACTACCTGGGCGAGCTGCTGGCCAGCCGGGGCTATATCGCCGTTTCTGTGGACCAAAACTTCCTCAACCTGTCGGTAGTGGCCAACCTGATCGTCATCTCCCCCCTGGAGCGGGAAAATGACGCCCGCGCCTGGCTGCTGCTGGAGCATGTTCGCCAGTGGCAAGAATGGCACCACACGCCAGGCAACCCATTCCACAACAAGGTGGACCTGGACGCCATCGCCCTGATCGGCCATTCGCGGGGCGGTGAGGCCGTGGCCATTGCCGCCGCCTTCAGCCGTCTGGCCTACCATCCTGACAATGCGGCCATCCCCTTCGACTATGATTTTGAGATCCAATCCATCGTGGCTATTGCCCCCGTAGATGGCCAATATCGGCCCGGCGAACGGCCGTTGCCCCTGGCCGACGTCAACTACCTGCTCCTTCACGGCTCACA
>JAWOIM010000548.1:0-7584 GCA_046484685.1 Chloroflexota bacterium
GCAGAAACGGCCGTCCGGGAATGTTGTAGCGCCAGGCCGTATCACCGCTTACCGTAAAAAGCTGCAAGCTGGCCACGGCATTATTGAGCAGCGGTTCGATATTTCCTTCAGCCGCCTGTACCAGCGGCAGGCTCAACTCCGATACCCGCTCCTCCACGCTAGGATTCAGGTACAGGTAGCTCAAGAGCGGGGCGGCCACCAGGAGCATGGTGAGCAGGAGATAGAGTAAGGGGGAACGTATTGCGTATTGCGTATTGCGTAGTGGATTCTCTCGACGCACTACGCCATACGCATCGGGATTTATTAACCAGGCATAGACGGCCGTTAACGGCAGTACCAGCCACATCACTCGCGCCGGTATATAGGTGTAGAAGGTCAGCCCCAAAAACAGCCCGGCTATCACAGCCCAAACAATTCTCTTTTTTTCCTTTCTTTGCCCTTTCCCTTTCCCTTCTTTTCCCCTTGGCGTTAATTTTTTCCCCCAGGCCAACCAGAAAAAATAAACGGCCAATACAAAGAGGGCAGGCAGCGCAATGGAGCGCAGCGCCTGGCGACCGGCCATCAGCGGCCAGAAGCCAACGGCCAGGCCGGCTGCCGTCAGCAGGGCGGTGGGGGCGTCGAAAGCGCGTCGCACCCAGGCAGCCATGCCCAGCAGCAAGATCAGACTAAAAAAAACGGCCGTTAGCCGCAGCGGCAGCCAGTGAGGGCCGGTAAAAGCCATCAGCAGGGCATTGACATAATCGTAAAGGGGTTCACGGCCGTAACCGATGGTGAAGTAGAGGGCGTGGTGGCCGTTGACGATCTCCCAGGCGGTAAGGCCGTGAGCGGCTTCGTCGTGGGTCAGGCCGGGCGGAATCTGGCCTAATTGGTAGAGGCGGAGAGAAACGGCCGTAAGCACAATGAGCAGCAGCCCAAAGCGGTAAGCGGTGAACGGTAAGCGGTAACCGGTGATCAGCACTCTGCTAAACTGGCTTTTCAATCTGTATCTATCTGCGTTCATGTTTCGACTATGCTCAACACAAGTTCGCGTCCCATTCATAAGCGGACAATTTTACATGAAAAACGCCGTGCTTGAGACCAAGCACGGCGTTTCTAATTTTAGGGTATGTCGAAAGCTGGCAATCAGGCAGGCAGGGCGTTTTTAGCCAAATCTACAACAGCGGCAAACGCCTTCTCATCACGCACGGCCAGGTCGGCCAGCACCTTGCGGTCCAGCTTGACGTCAGCCTGCTTCAGGCCATGAATCAGGCGGCTGTAGCTTAAGCCGTTGGCGCGGGCACCCGCGTTGATGCGCGTAATCCACAAGCGGCGGAAGTCACGGCGGCGCTGCCGGCGGTCCCGGTAGGCATACCAGTAGGACTTCATCATTGCCTCATTGGCACGACGGAACAGCTTACTACGTGTTCCCCACTGCCCCTTCGTCATCCGAATAATTTTTTTATGATGACGGCGGCTTACAAAACCTCGTTTAACTCTCATAGTGCAAAACCTCGCTTTTTTAGAATAGGCGCTGGACACTCAAGCTGTCTGTCGAGCGATGTTTGAAATCGCTAACGATTGAGAAAATCGTTTGACAGATTAACCGAGGCCAGGCAGCGAAAAAATAAATAGGGTAATGTCGCACCGCGACATTACCGATCACGTCCCTGTTAGTGCGGCGGATTGGCCTTATATAATTTCAGGTAGGGGGCTAACCGCTTAATGCGACGGCGATCCCCGGATGACGTCACTTCCAGCATACGGGAAAATTGACGTTTGGTACGGGCGGATTTACGGCGGCGAAGGTGGCTCTTGCCCCCTTTAGTCCGCATAATTTTGCCGGTACCGGTAACCTTAAAACGCTTGGCCGCTGCTTTATATGTCTTCAGCTTGTACTTTTTCTCTTTCTTTTTTGCCATTTTCTTTACCCTCTTCTCACACATAAAAAGGCCCGATGAGGGCCTTTCTGTCAAAAAATTTTAACTAACTAACCTTCGCAGCATATATTTAGGAGAAAGTAACCTTATGAAGTTGAAGTTTCAGGCGTTAACATCATAGTCATGCTCCACCCTTCTAATTTTGGCATCTGCTCAACGGCAGCATCCCCTTCAAGGGCTTTGGCAATATCTTCCAACGTCTCTTGCCCAATTTCAGGGTAGGTGATTTCCCTGGCCTTAAAACGGACCTGGAACTTTACCTTTTTGCCATCTTCCAACCAGTTACGCGCTTTGCGGATGTAAATATCTTTGTGATAATCCGACGTTCGCGGCGTCAACTTGATTGTTTTGATTTCAATCTGTTTCTGATGTTTACGTGCTTCTTTTTCCCGCTTGGCCTTTTCGTAACTGAACTTGCCATAATCCATTACACGACACACAGGCGGGTTGGCATTCGGGGCCACTTCAACCAGATCTAACTCGGCATCACTGGCTATATCACGTGCTTCATTGATGTCAATGACACCCCGATTATTGCCTTCATGATCAATCAAACGAACTTCACGTACACGAATTTGTCGATTGACGCGATACTCGCTCGTTTGCTGCTGACTACTCCGGAAGTTTCTTCCTCTTCTTATAGTAAAACTCCTATAGTTTATTGACAATTGGGCAAGCAGTCTATTCTGCTTTTTAACCAACTACACCCTATTATCAACCTTCAAAATAGATGCAAAAAAGCCCGATCATTAGACCGGAACTCAGGGAGGATGATAACACAAGCCTCGGCAAGCGTCAAACTTTTCGTTAGGGTCTGTCTAGCAAGAGAAGGACAATCAAGCCCACTTCTACGGCTTTGGTGACCAGCCCAAATGCGCTGCCAAAGGGATCGCCTTGCATAACAAAATAGAGAACGATTGTTAAGGCAGCGTAGCCTATCAATGCCCACCGAACATATTCTCGATAGTCAGACAGAAAGGCAAGCGGAAGATAGAGCATCCCAAGCAGGCCAATGTAGCCAATACCGTTGAGGAGAAACAGTACATCGTTGTATTGAATACCGAGAAACAGGTGAATAACGGCCGTTATTAACGCCAAAACAATGATGCCATACTGCTTAGGACCAAGTGCCAGATTCATGATAACCTCCATTAAGGAAAGTGGCTTAGTAAATAGTGAGTAGTAAACAGTTACACATGTATATTCACTTCTTACTTCTTACTTCTTACTTTTTACTGACTGATAGGGTAACGTTATTTGCCCTGTTTGGCAAGAGGCGATTTGACCACAACGCGGCCGGCACGGCTTAAAAAGAAATTTTCTTCTTTGGCCCAGAGAGTCCAGCGGCCGGGACCAAACTGGAGTAAATAGAGACCACCGGACAGCAGCAGCGCGTTGACCGGGTCGAGGCCCTGGGTCAGTATATCGGCGTTGAGTGCCCAAAAAAGAGGCCAGGTGGCGAAGCGGGTCAGAACACCCAGGCTGAGACAGAGGGCGGCGATCAGGGTTAAAACGGCCGTTCCCCCCGCCACCATTTCTGCTCCCGGCAGCCCCCAGCCGGCGAACAGATTAATCCACTCGGCCGGAAGCAGCGACCCATAGCGCAGCCAGCCCCACAGCGGCAGGGTCCCGCCCACGGTTAGCCGCAGCCAGAAGGGCAACCAGGGGCCAAACACCTGGTAAAGTGCAGCCTGACCCTGGCGATAAGCCGCTCCATCCGGGTTGATGCGGCCAATCACAATGAGCCAATCCCGCACAAAACTGAGCAGCAGTGGCCCGCCCATCACCCAGCCGGCCACCTGTGTTCCCGCCGGGGGCAAAATGGGCCACAGCACCACGCTGAGAAAGCCCATTTGCAGGCCGGCCAGGGTGCGCCGGTGGACACTGGGAGGCAGTTCGTATACAGGCCAGCCCCGGCGCTCGCGCAGCCAGATAGCGGCCAGCCAGCCGTAGCGAGCCAGGGCCAGCAGCAGATACCAGCCGGGCAGCAGACCATACCAGACGGCCAACCCAATGACAATCAGGAGTCCCTGACCGTCGAGCGTGATGTCTAGCCGCGCCCCCAGGTCAGTGGTCGTATTGGTGCGACGAGCGGCGTAGCCGTCTACAATGTCGGCCAGAGCGGCAGCCGTGTAGAGCAGCGCCGGCAGCCAGGCCAACACCCCCGCCGGTCGCGGCAAAAAAAGGAAGCCGGCCAGCAGGCCCAGCAGCAGCCCCCGCCCGATGGAGATGGCGTTGCCCAGGCCAAAGGTGGGCAACAGCCGGCCGCTCTGGGTGTGCCGGTTGTTGCCCAGATTACGCCAAAGCCAGGCCAGTTGGGTGAGAATAACGACTGCGGCCAGTCCCAACCAGCGAGGGGCATAGGGCCAGATGGGGTTCAGCAACCCGTAGCTGCCCCCTAACAAGAGCAGAGCACATACGGCCGTTACCCCCCACCGGCGACGCAGGGCCGTTAAGCTATTTGCTGGGGACATCAGTTGCCAAAACTAGCTGCCACATACCGTGGTCACAGCCTCTACTGTTCACCGATTTCACCAGCCTCTTGTGCCCGGGTCCCCTTTGAAGGGGCCAACCAGGTCACTGGTAATCCAGCCCCCGTAAAAGCCGCCGGGCTGAGGCCGCACCAGCTCACCGGCGACCGTGCAGCGGTCCATGGGGGCGGGATAAAAAGCAACATGGTCTTTGATGGAAGTAAAGGCGGTAGTGGGGTTGGGATAATACCAGGCGACATTTTCGGCCGTTTTTTCACCTACCTGCACCGTATAATAGCGGGCCTGCCCCTTCCATTCGCAGAGAGAACGGCCGTGTCCGGGCTGCAGGTAGGCCATCTCAATATCTTGGGGCGGAAGGTAATAGGTGGGTGGATGGCTCGTTTCCAATACGCGCCAGGCGCGGCGCGTACGGACAATAAGCAGGCTGTTAAAAATAATCTCAATCAGTTTATCCGTTCGTTCCAGACGGGGCGGACGGGGATAATCCCAGACCGACTCTTGTCCGGGACCAGGTTCAATTCGCGGTGGACGCATAGGACCTCCAAAGGTAGGATGAAAAGCAGCTTCTCACTGTTTCTGGGCCTGGTTGACTGACACATCTCATTTTTTACTGCAGAGAGCGCAGACTTGTGCTGACTTGTACTGAGCGCAGTCGAAGTAGCGTAGCCGAAGTAGACGCAGAGATTTCTCCTTTTTTTCTCTGCGCTCTCCGTGTTCTCTGTGGTTAGATAAGTTTTGTCAGTCAATCAGGTTTATGGGCTAATAGTTGTTCATAAACCAAGGCCGTCTCAGTGACCGTTTTCTCCCAGGAAAATTTGCGGGCCTGCTCTAGCCCCTTTTGGCGCAGGTCGGCGCGCAGGTTGTCCTGAATGACGGAGGCAATAATCGAGCCGGCCATCTCCCGGTAGTCATCGGGGTCGTTGGCAAAGCCGGCCGGCCCCACCACTTCCGGCAGGGAGCTGGTATTGCTGGTAACAACGGGTGTGCCGCAGGCCATCGCCTCCAGCAGCGGCAGGCCAAACCCCTCGTAGCGGCTGGGAAAGATAAAGGTTTCGGCGTTGCGGTAAAGGGTTGGCTTGTCCTCTTCATCTACAAACCCGATCCAGCGCACGTACTTTTCCAGCCCTAACTGCTCAATATAGCCCTCATAGTCGGGAAAGAGATCGGTCACTGCGGTTGGTTTACGGCCGGCCAGTACCAGGGGATACTCCTCGCCTAACGCCCGGGCCACATAGGTATGGGCCAGCAGTAAATTCATCACGTTTTTGTGCAGCACGTAGCCGCCCAGGTAAAGCAGGTAAAAGTCGGGCAAATCATACTTGCGCAAGATGGCCATATCGACCAGGGAATTTTCTTGCTCGCTGTATTGGGGACCGGCTGCCAGGTAAATAGCGGTAATGGTCTGTTCGTCAATCTGGAGATGATCTATAATGTCCAGTTTGCTGGAGAAAGAATCGGTAATAACGTGGCCGGCGCCTCGTGCGCTGGCGCTGACCAGGGCGTTATACAGCCTTGCTTTGAGACCGCGCCGGTATTCCGGCACCAGCAGTGTGGTCAGGTCATGGATGGTAACAACCTGGGGCACGGGGGAAGAAAGCGGCCCGCCCCAGTAGGGGATGTGGGCCAGATCGACGCCAAGCTGGCGGCAGGCGCGAGGGAAATGGATCTGCTCGAAGAGGAGTTTGCCCCACTGCCCGCTGCGACCGGGCACGGCCGTTACCCCCACACTGGGCGGCACAGCGGTCAATTCCGGCAGGGCCGCTGACTGAGGATAGACCAGCGTAATCTTGATGTCCGACACCAGCCGGTTCAGATAATAGACCAACTGACGTGTATATTGGCCGCTGCCCGTATGGGTCTGGTTCCAAAAATAAGCGTTAATGGCGATGTGCATAACGGGAGTTTAGCATGAGCAGTATTCAGTAACCAGTATTCAGTACACAGTACCCACTATCAACTACCAACTATCAGCTATCAACTGTCAACTGTCATTCAAAGCGCAGGGCCTCAGTGGGGTGCAGGCGGGAGGCACGCATGGCGGGGTAGATGCCGAAGAAGAGACCGACGGCCAGCGAGAAGCCGACGGCCAGGGAGATAGTTTGCAGGGTAACGGCCGTCGTCAGCTCCGGCACCACCAACTGCACTGCATAGGCCCCCATTGTCCCCAGGATGATGCCAATCAAGCCGCCGATCAGCGAAATAACGATCGCTTCCGTCAAAAACTGGCTTAAAATATCGCGCCGTTTGGCCCCCACCGCTTTGCGCAGCCCGATCTCCCGCGTGCGCTCGGTGACGCTGACCAGCATGATGTTCATAATGCCAATGCCGCCCACCAGCAGTGAAATACTGGCAATGGCCCCCAGAAAGAGCGTCAGCACACTCGTCACGGCGCCAAAGGAGCTGAGAAAATCCTCCTGGGTCAGCAGCAAAAAGTCGTCGTCATCGCGGAAGGTGATGCGATGCTGTTGGCGCATCACCTCGGCCGCGTCGATAACCACATCGGCCACCGCTTCGCTGTCGATGGCCTGAATCAGAATCATATCGACGCGCAGGTCGCCGCTGCGGGTCCGTAAATTGTAGAGCCGCTCCTGGGCCGTGGTCAGGGGCAAAATAATCAGGTCATCCTCACTGCCAAAAGCGCCACCGCCCCGCTCTTCCAAAATACCCACCACGCGAAAGGTGAGGCCGCGAATGCGAATGTCGGTTCCCAGCGGGTCCACATCGGGGGGAAAGAGGTTGGTGACTACATCCTGGCCGATGACGACAACGCGCGAACGGCCGTTATAATCCCCACTATCAATAAAACGGCCGCGGCTCATGGCATAACCCCGCAGCGGTCCATAATCAGGCGTGGTGGCCCGCACGCCGGTGCGATAAACGGTTCCCTGGTAGGTCAAATCATCCTGGCGAAAGACGAGCGGGGCTACACCGACCGTGTTGGGGACGGCCGTGCCGTCGCCTAATGCCTCCGCATCCTGTATCGTCAGCGAATTGCTCTGGTCGGGATCATCCGAGGGCAAGATAAAGACCAGGTTGGTACCCAGCCCCACAAACTGATCGGCCACAAAGCGGGTCACGCCGTCGCCAATAGCCAACAGCGTAATCACGGCCGCCACGCCGATCAAAATGCCGAGCATCGTCAAGGCCGCCCGTAATTTATTGGCGGCAATGGCCCG
>JAWOIM010000554.1:0-6278 GCA_046484685.1 Chloroflexota bacterium
GATTTCGGAGATAAAGAAGAATAGGTAATTTTTTAGGTAGTTTATATTTTTGTCCTTGCGTTTTACCGATCAATGCCAAGGTCATATGCTTTAGCATGGTTGTTTTACCACTTCCAGGGACGCCAATAATGGCAAAATTGGGGGCATCTTTTTTGTCTATAGCCAGATAGGACCAGATCGAATGGCTGCCCTTTTGTAGTTCTCGGGGCACTTTTATCGGGTTGTTGGATACATTTTGCGTAATTCGAGGAGCCACGCTTAATTCTACAAAGACCCTTGACAATTCCAGTGTATAAATGCCTTGTGTTGTTAGGCCTTTTACATCAAAATTTCGATGGCGGAAAAACATAAATTCTAGATATGTCTTCCTGTAAACCCGACCGCCTAGAAAGCCTGAGGATGATAGCAATCCTTCAAAAAATTGTGATGTATCTCGTAGGCCAGAAAGAAATGCTGCTGCTCCCATAATGGCACCACCTATTAATCCAATCGCCAAGTAAGGTGTTGCTGCAGCGGTAGGGTCTACCAACCGAACAATAAAATAAACACCTGTAGCTATTAGGATAATCGTTATGAACGCCAAAAAAGTTGCTAAAAGTTTCATGTTCCTTCCCTCTATAAATATCATTAGCGGTTCAGGCCGCTAATGATATTTAACGAATTAATCCGGCTACAATTACGGTCTTGTTTTCTTGAAGTTTATTAAGTCGATACCACAAACCTAAGAGCTTCTATACAACACCTCGCTCACCTGGCGCATGGCCTGGAAAAATTGGTCCCGCCCGCCGAAGGCGCGGGCGATTTCCTGGGGCGACCCGAATTGGCTGAAGGGGGAAACGTAGAGCAGCTTACGCGCCTGCTGCGGATCGGCCGCCTGCTCCAGCGCGGGCAGCCCTTCGTCGGCATATTTATCCAGCAGGGCGGTTAAAACGGTGCGGGCCACGCCGCTATATTGCTCAACCAGTGCCTTTTTGGCTTTGGTGGCCCGCTCGTGGCGCGTTTGCAGGGGCAGGTCAAAAGCGACGTGGCAAATCAGGTCGAAGGGATCATAGCCGGCCCCAATCTCCGCTTCCAATTCGTCCAGCATTACGCCGTGCTGGATCAATTCGGTGAGAACGGCCGTTTTTTGCACCGTCATCCCCCAGCGCGTCAAAAAATCAGCCAGCGAGCCATACACCTCACGCACATTCTCCCGGCTAAATTCCACGAAGGATTTGGTGACCAGACGGCCGTCTTTATCATAATATTGCACCCGTTCCGCCAAAATCTCCACGGGCACGTCATCTACAAAATATTTTGGCCGGGGGCCGGCTTCCCTATCCTCAGGGGCAGAATCGTCCAGATCGGCCGGCGGCACGGGCGGTTCATCGACGTCCGGCTCATACACCTGCACCGGTTCCCCGTCAAACTCCGGATCATAAAAGAGGCGCGTGGCGTTGCGAAAATCCATGATGGCAAAATGGGTCTTGCCCAGGTCCGGCCGCAGCCGCGTACCCCGGCCGATAATCTGTTTAAACTCCGTCATCGAGTTAATGACCGTATCCAGGACAATCAACTGGCAGGTTTGCACGTCCACCCCCGTCGTCAACATCTTCGACGTGGTGGCAATGACCGGGTACGGTTCTTCCGGGCTGATGAAGTTGTCCAGTTCCAGCCGCCCCTCATTGCTGTCGCCGGTAATGCGCATGACGAAACGACGATTGGTGACCGCTTCGCCGCCAATGGCGTTGACCAACTGCTGCCGCATCCGCTCCGCGTGGGCAATGTCTACACAAAAGACAATCGTTTTGGCGTAAGGATCGGTTAGCGCCAGATAGGCCGCTACGCGTTGGGCCACCAGTTCGTTGCGCTGCTCCAGGACCACCGAACGGTCCCAATCGGTAATGCCATACTCCCGATCCTCAATCAGATTGCCATATTTGTCCGTCTGGCCGGGCAGCGGCATCCAGCCGTCCACATCCTTATCGACGTTGATGCGAATCACCTTGTAGGGGGCCAAAAAGCCATCCTCAATGCCCTGTTTTAGGGAATAGGTGTAAACCGGCTCGCCAAAATAGTCGATGTTGGAGATATATTCCGTCTCTTTGGGCGTGGCCGTCAGACCAATCTGGATCGCGTCGCTGAAATAATTCAGCAGGCTTTTCTTGTCCATGGCGCGAGGAAAGGATAGCACAAGGGGGCACAGTAAGCCAGAACGATGGCTCAACTCTGGTTCGTCGTAACGGTTTGTAGTAACGACTTTAGTCTTCAGACCGCTAAAGCGGTTACTACAAACCTGATCCTGTCCTTTGTGAACTGCGTCACAGCGAAACGGCCGTTTGTGACGTATCCTGTAGGTAGTTGGCAACAAAAAGACCAATGCGTAAAGCGTGAGGCAATAGCGAAACTCATCACGTATCACGCATCACGTATCACGCATCACGTTTCACGTTTCACGATTAGACAGATACGAAACTCAAAGGATAACATCATGATCATCGCAATGTTTCTGGCACATCTGGTAGGCGACTACGTCTTACAATGGGACCGGCTGGCTGCCCGCAAAAGCCGGGAGTTAAACGGGGTTCTGATCCACGGGCTGGTTGTCTTTTTGGTTACGTGGGCCTTTGCCCTGCCCTTTGATCCCTATTGGTGGCAGGGAATCTTGTTTATCGGCCTGACCCACCTGTTTATCGACGCCGTTCAGTTATACTACAAGCCACCCGTCCCACCGTTGGCCCGCTTTTTGCTGGACCAACTGGCACATCTGGTTGTCATTCTGGTGGCGCTGGCCTGGGGCGGTTATCTGTATTTACCGCTGATCGTTGGCGACCTGCACGGAATATTGCAGAATGAGCGGCTGCTGGTTTATTTGCTGGCGTACACCTTTTTGACAATGCCCGCCTGGATTATCCTCAAGTTTGTGGCCTACGGCCTGCTGCGGGGTGAGGCCCCGGTTTTTCCTGATGGCACGGGCAAGTATATCGGCAGCCTGGAGCGGATTTTGATGACCACTTTAGTGGCCCTGGGTCAATTCCTGCTGGTTCCGGTTATCGTATTACCTCGCCTGGCGCTGGAATGGCCCCAAATCGGCCGTAGTGAGCGCGCCCCCACCTATATCATAGAGCTATTGGCCGGGGTGGCGCTTTCGATTATGATTGGGTTGGCACTGACACGACTTTAGGCAGTAAGAAGTGAAAAGTGAAAAGTGGAAAGTGAGAAGCAGGGTTCACTCATTACGTTCTACTTTTTACTTCTTACTTTCTACTTCTTACTCACGGACTGAGCATAGAACATCATGAACATCAATGTCCTCAAACAAACCAACTTATTCGCCCAATTGTCGGAGGTGGAACTGGCCTGTATAGCCCGTGACCTGGTGGAGCGCCGCTACGGGGAAGGGGAAATTATTTTCCATGAAGGGGATCCGGGGCAAATGCTTTACATTATGGGATTGGGCCAGGTGCGTATTTTTGTTAACGGGCTGGACGGCTCGGAAACATCGGTGATTATGTTTGGCCGGCCGGGCGAACTATTTGGCGAATTGGCTGTAATTGATGGCTTGCCCCGTTCGGCAACGGCCGTTTCTCTCGATCAAACCACCCTCTATACCATCAACCGGGAGCAGTTCCGTGACCATATGCGCCGCAGCCCCCAACTGGCCCTTAATTTTATGCAGGAGCTAAGCCAGCGGGTGCGCTATAACACGCGCCAGATGGACAGCCTGGTGACGCTGCCCGTGCCGGCCCGGCTGGCCCGCAAACTGGTGGAGCTGGCGCAAGAATACGGCCGGGCAACGTCCCACCCCACCCAAGGCGTGCATATCGATCTGGCCCTGACCCAAAGCCAGTTGGCCAGTCTGATCGGCGCCAGCCGTGAAAGCACCAATAAAAGCCTGCGCGACTTCCAGCGGCGGCAGTGGGTGCAGTTAGCGCAGGGCCATATCATTGTTCTAGACCCCGATGGTTTGCGGGGGCAGGTGAGTGGGTGATAACATGATACAATAGATAGTAATTCATAATTTTCCAAGAAGTTCAATATGGGCGCGGCATATCCTGGCTTGCCCTGAGCAAAGTCGAAGGAATGAATAAAAACTCATCGTCTACCCCTGATTTAATCAGGGGCCGTCGTCCATGGTCTATTTTCTAAGGAGACTTATCATGAGTGAACGAACAGAAATGGGTGCAACATTTTTACAAAGCGTTGATCTGATGGTGGATCGGGCTTTGCAGCATCTCGACATGGAATTTCCCCCGGGCCTGGCCGATCATGTCAAGGTCTGTCACAGCGTCATCCAGGTTCAATTTCCGGTGCGGCTGAGTAACGGCAGTTATCAAGTTTTTCGCGGCTGGCGGGCAGTCCACAGCGACCATCGGCTGCCGGTCAAAGGCGGCATTCGTTACGCCCCTCACGTCAGTCAAGATGAAGTCGAAGCGCTGGCGGCTCTGATGACATATAAATGTGCCCTGGTTGATGTGCCCTATGGTGGTTCCAAAGGGGGGCTGCTCATTGATCCCCGCGCCTATTCTGAAGATGATCTGGAAATTATTACGCGCCGCTTTGCCCGTGAACTGATTGAAAAAGGGTTTATCAGCCCCGGTGGCAACGTGCCCGGTCCCGATATGGGCACAGGGGCACGGGAAATGGCCTGGATGGCCGATACCTACAAAAATCTATTTCCCCATGACGTGAATTATTTTGCCTGTGTCACGGGCAAGCCGCCGACCAATGGGGGCATTCGCGGCCGGGTAGAGGCCACTGGGCGCGGTTTGCAATTTGCCCTGCGCGAATTTTTCCGTCATCCGCAGGATGTGGCTCTGGCCAACCTGAGCGGCAAGCTGGCCGGCAAACGAATTATTTTTCAGGGGTTGGGCAATGTGGGTTATTACGGGGCGAAATTTTTGCAGCAAGAGGATGATGCCTTGATAACGGCCGTTGTTGAATGGGACGGCGCTATTGTCGATGAAGGCGGCATTGATATTGAGGCCCTGCGCCAACATATGAACGAGCATGGGGGCGTTAAAGGGTATCCTCAGGGGACGTATGTGGAAAACGGCCGTTTTGTGCTGGAACAGGAGTGTGACATCCTCATCCCGGCCGCGTTAGAAGGGCAGATCACGGTTGAAAATGCGGCCCGTATCCAGGCCCCCTTAATTGTAGAGGGGGCCAATGGACCCGTCACTTTTGCTGCCGATGAAATTTTACGCCGGCGCGGGGTGGTTATGCTGCCTGACTTTTATGTTAACGCCGGCGGCGTCACCGTTTCTTATTTTGAATGGATCAAAAATTTGTCCCATATTCGATTCGGCCGCATGGAGCGCCGTCTCGACGAATATCGTGGTCAGGCCATCATACACGCCCTGGAAGTGATGATCGGCAAATCTGTGCCGGACGCTATCCGTGCCGAACTCAGCACCGGAGCCGATGAATTGGCCCTGGTTCGCTCTGGTCTGGATGATACCATGCGGCTGGCCTACCAGGAAATTAGTCAGACGTTGCACCAGAGTGACACCATTACTGATTTTCGCACGGCTGCTTTTGTGGTGTCGCTGCGTAAAGTTGTTAGAACCTATTTGGAGATGGGGGTGTAGAACGTGGTACGTAGTGCGTGGTATGATGGGTGTGACCCTTACGTACTACGCACTACGCACTAAAAATCTATTCTGTGGCCGGACGCCGTTGACGACGGGTAGCTTTCTTCTTTTGAATGCGTTTTAATTCGCTTTTGGATACAAACCAGCGTTTACGCCGGGCGTCGGCCAGCACTTTGCTCTTAACCACCGCTTTGTTGAAGCGGCGCAGCAGTTGCTCAGGCGACTCGTTTGATCGGGAAACAACCTTGGGCAGTGTGTTCACCCCCTTTTTGTTTAAAATTTAATGGCCCTATAGGGTCAACTTTTATTTTGACCCATAGACGACCATAGTTTACTCTTATCCAGAGAAATATGCCACTATTAAATGAAAAATGAGAGAGTTAGCATAAGGCCGCCGGCTTAGGTATGATGCAGGCAAGCTTGGCCGGGTCCAATAGAGGGACCCTCCCCACAACTGACTGGCACGAGAGAACGCAACTGGAACAAACCTGGTTAAGCTTAGGGAAGTGTCAACCTCCCCCCCCTCGACCCGACACAACCCGCTAATCAAGGTGCCTTCCCTCCTAGGTACTTGATAATAGGAAGCTGCTCTCTTACCCTCCTTAGAGAGCAGCTTTTTCTTTTTGTCTGGGTAAGGGGTTTGGGCCAACACGGTTGGCTCAACAATAGGAAATTTGCTGAGCGGTGCAGTCCTGGCTCCGTGAG
>JAWOIM010000586.1:0-7300 GCA_046484685.1 Chloroflexota bacterium
CAGCGCAGCCAGGCCCAGGCCAGGCTGCGCTGGCGTACCACCGCCAGCTTCACCCATCACCTTATCTGGTTTAGCCTTGTCTATATTCTAATCTGGTTTCTATTTGTGAGCCGACAGGTCCGATTTCTATTTACCATATTTCCCCTCCTCTGCCTGATAGCCGCTTTTGGTTTCAATGCTTTTTGGCACCATTGGCGTACGCCCTGGGTACGCTTTCTTTTAGCCACAATACTCCTGCTCTTTCTGGCAAAAGAGTTCGTCTGGTTTAATCCGGCCGCCCGCGCCCAGGTGCAGCAGCGCTGGCCGGTAGCCACCGGTCAGGTAAGCCGTGATGCATTCCTGGCCAACCGGGTAAGGGCCTGGACGATATTTGACTATGCCAACCAACACTTGCCTCAAGACGCTTACATCCTGCTGCTTCCTTACGAAAATCGAGGCTATTATCTGGAGCGCGATTATATTTGGGGACATCCCGCCTCGCAGCGGATCATCAAATTTGAACAATATGAGGATGTGGTAACATTGGCCCATGATTTACAGGCAATGGGCATTACGCACATTATTGAAAATCCGGAATGGCTTTACGAGGACCTTCGCCATTGGCAACGAGACCGCGCTTTGATGCTGGCTTTGCAGGCCCAGTGTACCAACTTGATTAAGCAATCTGGTGAGGTAATGCTGTTGGAACTGGACTCGTGCAAGTGACCAAAGCTCTCTTTCTTAGCTGTGGCCGGATTCTGATCGTGCCACCTCTGGTAAAAAATACTGTTTTCTGGAGAAGCCAGGCTTTTGATACCTGTTGGCCAGTATTGTTCGCAAGAAAAGCCTGGCTTCTGGCCTGGTAGTTACCTTGACTCTGGAAAGTAGCCGGTTCCCATGCGAAGCAGTCCGACTTTTGTGGCGAGAATGTTTTACAAAGTGTCACGATGCAAGCCATGAATAATATGATTTACAGACGAAACATCTGCATAAACGCATCAGGGTAAAATGCTTGCTTAGCCTGAAACGGCAAGAAGCTCGTTGACCTGCAAGTGCGTGAGGAGAAAATAATGAACCTGATAGACAAGAGAATCATGGTCACCGGCGGCAGCGGCTTTTTAGGCCGGAATGTGGTCCAAAGGCTGGCCGAACGGGGCTGCCGCGATATTTTTGTGCCACGTAAGGCAGAATATGATTTACGCTACCAGGAAGCCATCGAACAGGCGTTGGCTGATAGCCAGGCCGAGGTAATTATCCATTTGGCGGCAGTGGTAGGTGGGATTGGGGCTAACCGGGCCGCACCCGGCACATTTTTCTATGACAATCTGATGATGGGTACACAGCTCATGGAAAGTGCCCGGCAGCACGGCGTGGAAAAGTTTGTGGGCATTGGCACCGTCTGTGAATACCCAAAATTTGCCCCCGTTCCCTTCCGGGAAGATGATCTGTGGAAGGGTTACCCGGAAGAAACCAACGCCCCGTACGGCCTGGCCAAGAAAATGCTGCTGGTGCAAGGGCAGGCTTACCGGCAGCAGTATGGGTTTAACGCCATTCACCTGATTCCAGTCAATTTGTACGGTCCCGGTGATAATTTTGATTGGGAAACGGGCCACGTCATTCCCCACCTGATTCGCAAATGCGTCACGGCCGTTGCCGAGAACAAGCGCCAGGTGGAAGTGTGGGGTGACGGCAGCGCCACCCGCGAATTCCTTTACGTAACCGACGGGGCCGAGGGCATTGTGCAGGCCACCGAACGGTACGATGGAGCCGAACCGGTCAATATCGGCTCCAGCTTTGAGATTAGCATTCGCGACCTGATCGCCATTATCGCCCAAGAAACCGGTTTCCGGGGAGAGATTGTATGGGATACCAGCAAGCCCAACGGCCAGCCTCGGCGTAAGCTGGATGTCAGCCGGGCCAGGGAGTATTTTGGCTTTGAGGCTAAAGTTGACTTCCGCACCGGGCTGCGACAGACGATTGAATGGCATGTAGCGCAGGTAGAAACGGCCATTCCCGCATGACAATGCCTCAAGTTACGGCCGTTACCCTCAACTGGAACCGGGCCGACGACACGCTGGCCTGCCTGGCCTCGCTGTTCGAACAGAACTACCCTAACCTCCACCTATTGGTAGTTGATAACGGCTCGACTGATGATTCGGTGGCCCGCATCCGGGACGCTTTCCCTGACGTGGCGCTGCTGGCTCATCCCCACAACAGTGGCTTTGCCCGGGGCAATAATCTGGGCATCACCCAGGCACTGGAACAGGACGCCGACTATGTTTTTTGCCTCAACAACGATACCTGGCTGGCTCCTGAGACCATTGACCGGCTGGTAACGGCCGCTGCCCAGGAGCCAGCTCTCCTCTCCCCCATCATTTATTATGCTGAAGATCCCCGGCGTGTCTGGGGCTTGGGCGGACGCTTTAATCGCTGGTTGCTGGAAGCCCATGAAATTGGTCGGGGACAGGTAGACGAAGGGCAGTGGCCCGACCTGCTGGACGTTGATTTTGTGCCTGCCTGCGGGCTGCTCATGCCCCGTTCTCTGCTGGAAGATGTTGGACTATTTGACGAGCGCTTTTTTATGTATTATGAAGACCTGAATTTCTGCCGGCGGGTACAGCAGGCCGGCTGGCCTATTCGTGCCCTGACCAGGGCTAAAATGTGGCACAAAGTCTCGGTCAGCAGCGGGGGCAGCGACTCGCCCAATGAACGCTACTGGATGGCCCGCTCCAGCCTGCTCTACTTTCGTAAACATGCCCGTTCCTGGCAGTGGCCCTTGATTGGTTTCTGGCGGCTGGGCAGTGCGGTGCGGACCAGTTGGCGTTTGGGCCGGCGGGGCAGGTGGGCTGCGCTGCGGGCTTATTGGCGTGGTTTGCGGGATGGCTGGCGAGAACGGCCGTTATGACTCGTCTGCTGCTGCTTTCATTTAATCGGGTGGGCAAGGGTACCTACTGGCGGGCACTCGGCTTTGCCCAGGAGTTGGTCCACCTTAATTATGAGGTTACGCTGCTGGCTGTAGCCGCCAGGCGACGTTGGGGCTTTGCCCGTCAGGAGATCAACGGCGTCCAGGTGGTCGAAAGCCCGGACCTGATGCCTCGCTCCGGCTATGATCCGTGGGACGTGGTGAACCGGCTGGCCTGGGTGCGTAAACGGCCGTTTGACCTGGTTCACGCTTTTGAAACCCGTCCCGTCAATATCTTTCCCGCCCTGATGGCCCAGCGCCGCTACAAAGTCCCTTTTGTGACGGATTGGTGTGACTGGTTTGGGCGCGGCGGTTCAGTGGAGCAGCGATCCAATCCCCTGCTGCGGACTATTTTACGTCCGGTGGAGACTTTTTTTGAGGAGCAGTTTCGGCCCGGCGCAGCCGGCACCACGGTCATCAACCAGACGTTGTGGCAAAAGGCGCACGATCTAGGCATTCCGGCGCACCGCTTGCTGCTGCTGCCCAATGGGGCCAACGTGACCACCATACGGCCCCAGGATAAAACGGCCGTCCGCGCCAAACTCGGCCTACCCGCTGCTGCCTTCGTCTTGGGTTATACAGGGGCTATGTTTGATGACGATGCCCTGCTGATGGCCGCCGCCTTTGACCAGATTCAGGCGGCCATTCCCCAGGCGCGACTGCTCCTGATCGGGTATACCAATGTGGCCCTGGAAGAGATGGTGCGGGAGAAAACGGCCGTTTGGCGAACCGGACCCGTCAACAATCAGGCGTTGGCCGATTACGTGGCCGCCTGTGATGTGGGCTGGCTGCCCCTGGCCGATATTCCGGCTAATCGGGGACGTTTTCCCATGAAGGTGCATGATTTTATGGCCGCGGGCCGACCGCTGCTGGTCAGCGATTTGGGTGATTTGGGTCACTTTGTCAGCCAGCGTAACATAGGCTGCGCCGCCCGGTCAGAGCCAGAAGCCCAGGCTCAACAGCTTATGGCCATGTATGAGCAGCCTGCGGCTCTCTTCACCTGGGGCGTGCAGGCTCGCCAAACGGCTACCGACGAATTCGCCTGGTCGGTCGTTACTGCTAAACTTGACCGCTTTTACCAACAACTTCTATAATCCTGGGCTGGTTGTTTGTAGATTTGCATACTAAAGAGGCCCACTTTGGAATATGTTGCCTGCGACCTGTGTGGTGCAGATGATAGCGAAGAATTATTTATAGGACGGGATGAATGGTATGGGCGGTCGGGTACATTCCCGACGGTGCGCTGCCGCCAATGCGGCTTGATTTATGTCAATCCGCGACCTGACCCCAAAACAATCGGCCACTATTATCCGGCCGACTATGCTCCCTACTTCCTTGCCGTCGAAGATGAACCTTCCTGGTGGCAGCGCCTGAATCGGCGGCTGGCTTTGCGCAAACGTCTGCGGCTGATCCAGCGTCACCTGCCGCGGCCAGGTCGTGTACTGGACGTGGGCTGTGCTACCGGCTCTTTTCTGGTCACTTTGCGTGAAGCCGGCTGGCAGGTACAGGGGGTGGAATTTAATTCTCAGGCAGCCGACTATGCCCGCCGCCGCCATGGGCTGGATGTGGTAACGGGTACACTGGCAGACGGCCGTTTTCCTGACAACCAATTCGATCTGGTTATCTTTTGGGATGTGTTAGAGCATGTCCACGGGCCGCGCCAGACGCTGCTAGAAGCAGCCCGCATTACCAGGCCGGGTGGCACCTTACTGTTGGTACTGCCCAATCCCGACAGCCTGGAAGCGACCTGGTTTGGTTCTCAGTGGGCTGGTTGGGATACACCGCGTCATCTCTACATCTACTCCCGGCCTGTCTTGCACCGCTTCTTATCTGAGACAGGCTGGCAGATGGGGGCAACAAGCTGTATAACCGGTCGTATCTGGCTCTTTAACCTCAGCCTGGCGCATTGGTTGCAAAATCGGGTGAAAAACAGCTCTGTACGCCGTGTCATTATGACAATTATGCGTTCACTACCCATCCGCATCTTGAGCCTGCCCTTTTTTATGACAGTCGAGCGGCTGCAAAAAGGCTCCGTCATGGCCGTTTTTGCCCACCGCATAGCAGACCATGACCATAACAATTAATTTCTGACTGAACCCTGATTCTTGAACCTATGAACGACAGACGACCAGCCCAACCAGAAATCATGCTCGAAATACGCCTGCCCGAAATTGCCACGGACAGCGACAGTCGCCAGGCCTATGATGAGATCTATACCGAAGGGGATATTTCCCAGCGCGATTCCTTTTACCTTTGGCTAGCGGATCTGTTTGCCTTGCGGTCCGGCGAACGCTACCTGGATATTTCCTGCGGTCGCGTTAGATTACCCCAGTTGGCCCAGACCAGGGGCGCTGTCGCCTACGGCCTCGATTTATCCCATGCTGCCTTAAAAGCCGGCCGCAGCGACAGCGGCATTTCTAACCTGGTGACGGCCAACAGCCAGGTATTGCCCTACGCCAACCACAGCTTTGATGTGGTCAGCAACATCGGCAGCCTGGAACATTACGTGGACATGTATGCTGCCGTGCGCGAGATGACCAGGGTGCTGCGACCGGGCGGACGGGCCTACGTGTTGGTCCCCAACACGTTCAGTTTGACGACTAACATCTGGATTGCCATGCGCCAGGGACGTACCAGCATCGACCACCAGCCCATTCAGCGCTACGCTGCTCGGCTGGAATGGCAGGCACTCATCGAAACGTATGGCTTACAGGTAGAAAACACCTACAAGTATGAACGGGAGTGGCCGCGCACGCGGGCCGATTGGGGTTATTATCTGAGCCATCCGAAAGATATGGTTCGACTGCTGTTTCAACCGCTTGTGCCCCTCAACCTCGCTTTCTGCTTTGTTTTTGTAGCCCGGAAGCCCGCCTGATGAAAGATATACCCTGTAATTTTTGTGGGGCCGACGAGACCGACCTGGTTAATCATGGCCCTGATCTGTTGCTGCAAAAACCGGGAGACTTTTATCTGGTGCGCTGCCGTCGCTGCGGCCTGATTTACCAGAATCCGCAGCCTTCCTTTGTCGAGCTGGCCGCCCACTATCCTCATGACTATTTGCCTTACCAACAAGCAGAAGGAAAACGGCCGTCGTCCCTCGAACGAGCTTCACACAATCAGGCATTGGCCCGTTTATGTGACCGGGTGATCGCTCGTCGGCCGCAGCCGGGCCGGCTGTTGGATGTGGGTTGTGCTACCGGAGACTTTTTGTTTGCCATGCAGCAGCGCGGCTGGCAGGTACAAGGGGTTGAGCCGGTGGCCCATGCGGCTGCTCAGGCCCGGCAACTGTTTGACCTGGACGTTTATACCGGTCTGCTGGAAGAGGCCGCCTATCAGGCCAACACCTTTGATGTGGTCACGCTATGGGATGTACTGGAGCATGTCACCGACCCGTTGGCCACGCTGATCGAAGTAGCCCGCATTTTGCGCCCCGGCGGCCTGCTGCTGTTCAGCCTGCCCAACCCGGCCAGCATAGAGGCCCGTCTCTTTGGCGGCAGTTGGGTCGGCTGGGAACGACCACGCCATCTTACCCTGATTCCACCCGCGCTGGTACCCCCCTATTTACAACGGGCCGGCCTGACGTTTAAGGGGATTGAGAGTTTTAGCGGTCGTTTACGCCTGACGCTGTTGAGTGTGGAATTTGCCCTGAAAGCGAGAGGCATGGCCGAACGAAAATGGCGGCGCTGGCTGGATCTGGCCTACAGTTGGCCGCTGCGGCTGGCTACCTGGCCCCTCTACAAGCTAAGTGAGCGGTTCAACCGATCTACTATTATGACAGTTATTGCCGAAAAACCGTGAAAGAGCGTGACAATATTCCTTCTAGCCCTTTTTGGTCACGGCCGTATTGGCGCGGGCTATACGGCCGT
This sequence comes from Chloroflexota bacterium, assembly GCA_046484685.1. Taxonomy (GTDB): domain Bacteria; phylum Chloroflexota; class Anaerolineae; order Promineifilales; family Promineifilaceae; genus SLGK01. The sequence continues at coordinate 6,808 of JAWOIM010000586.1, forward strand.
TACCAGCCCTATCTTGCTTCCGGCTGGGTCAGCAAGATTATCACCCTCCTCTTTCTTATCCTGTCACTACTTGTCATCGGCCTACTTCTACTCAACAATTGGGAAACCATCGAAAGCTTTGACTGGCAGGTTCGGCCGATCTGGCTGCTTTACATCTTTATTTTCTTTATAATTGATTTATTGGTGGCCACCTGGGTGTGGCATTTACTGGTGGTGCGGTTGGCCAACTACCGTAATTTTCGGCAGAGCGCCAAAATTTGCTGGCGGGCCAATCTGGCCCGCCGCATCCCCACCCCCGTCTGGTACATTGCCGGCCGCGCCCTCATGTATGAAAAAGTAGGCGTCAGCAAAACAACCACTTCCCTGCTCAGTACCCTGGAACTCCTTTTTTTCTTCCTGTCAGGATTAGCAACTACGCTGCTTACGCTGCCCTTTTGGGCGATTCCGCCGGAGCTTACGCCACATATCAATCCCTGGCTGCTGCTCAGCCTGC
>JAWOIM010000612.1:0-6096 GCA_046484685.1 Chloroflexota bacterium
CAAAAGTTCACGAACTATGGTCATTAGGTACTTCACCCAGACATGGAGCTGGTAATGATCCAACCTATAATGCCATTAGCTGCTTTGAAACCTTCCCTTTCCCCTGGCCGCCCGGCCAGGAACCGGCCGAGGCCGACGATCCCCGCGTGGCCGCCATTGGCCACTGGGCGCGGGCGCTGGTTGCCTGGCGCGAGGCCTGGCTCAATCCGCCCCGCGACGGCCTCTATGCCGGCCTGGGCGCCGCCTACGACAAAATGCTCAAAAAGCGCACCCTGACCAACCTCTACAACGGCCTCGTCTACTACCGGCAAACGGTCACAGCCGGCCACCTGTTCGACCCCGACGAGTTCGCCAAAGTGACGCGCCAATCGGTCAGCCGCGCCGACATCCAGGAACTCGACGACATTCATGCCGCGCTGGACCAGGCGGTCCTCGACGCCTACGGCTGGCCCCACCGCCTCAGCGACGAACAAATCCTGGAACACCTGCTGGCCCTCAACCTGGAACGCGCGGCCGCCAACACCCAGAGAAAAATGTAACCAACTTTACAATTTTGCCCTATTGACATTCAGATAAACAGAATTATACTAATGGACATACTGGAGGGTAAACTCAGTCGCACCATTACATAACCCAACCCCAGGAAAACAAGATAGTCAGAACAACAAACCATACAACGCTCTTAAACGGCCGTATCAACCCCGCGAGCATCGCTGTAGATAGCCGGGGCAATGATCAGACCTATAAAGAGCCATATCACGGTTATCTACCGGCGTATCTCTACGACATAGGAGCGTGTGGCTCATAGCACGTTACAGTGTGAGCACCTCGACGACAGCATGTCGTCATTTCGTAAAGTTAGAGAGAGGTGTAAGATGCGACATTTTAACTGGTTAATCGTATGTATTATGGCACTCACACTTGTCGGTGTCATGAATTTATCCGCCCAAGAAAGCAGATTGGGCAGCCTATCATCAGGCGATCAGGCCACCGCTGCCGGTCAAGCCACCACTGAATATCTCGTCGAAGGCGCAGACGAAACCCTCCACGCCACCGTTAAAAATCTGGAAAACACGGCGCTGCAACTGGCAGCCAGAGAAAACAACGTGGCTCAGGCCAGCCTGCGGGTTGTGGCCGGCGGCGCTGAGACGCTTGAACTGACGCAGCAGGTGGTCATCTATTACAAGATCATGAATGAACTGGATGGCACCACCTACGGTCTGGCGCTCGACCCCAGCGGCCGGCAGCTTGATCAGGCCCAGCTATTACTGGCAGAAAAAGAGGCATATGAAGCGAGATACGGCCGTATCAGCCCCGAACTACATGACTATCTGGCAGCCGACCAAAGCCGTCAGCCCGTCAGCGTCATTATCTGGCTCAAATACGACGCCACCCCGCAAATGGTACGCCCCGACGTCAGTTCAGACGCGCCCCCACCCTACCATGAAGACGAACTAGACGCCCTCAATGACGCCATCGAGGCACAACTGCAGCAATCCATCGCCCTCGTCACCGCGCCCGTAGCCGAACGGCTGGCCGGCCTGGGTCAGATGGTCGAAACCGACCACTACATGCCCCTTATCTACACAATCCTGACGCCCGACCTGATAGCTGAAGTAGCCCGCTGGCCAGAGGTTGATACCATTTACCTCGACGGCATCAACCAGCCTGCTCTGGAAGTTGCCCGTCCCGTTATTCAGGCCCACACCATGTACAACCGGCGCATGGCCGGATTCGCCCAGCGCGGCGCAGTCATCGAAGTCGGCGGTCGTGTGGCCGGCTTCAACCACAACACGCTGACCGGCAATCCGTGGATGCAGGGCATTCAAGATACGGCCAACGTATGCAGTGGCAACAGCGCCCACAGCACCGGCGTTGCCGGCATTATCCTTAGCTCACACCTCAACCGCTTCGGCATTTCCCCCGGCTCATTGCTCCGCTTTGGTGGCTCCTGCAACGGCGTAGGCACCGAACTGACCGCCCGCTCCACAGCCGCGGCCGACTGGGGCGCACGCGCCTTCAACCTGAGCTTCGGACGCAACACCACTGGCTTTGTCAATAACCATGAGTCCCGCTACTACGATACGCTCGTCTACAACCGTGCCCGTACCGTCATCGTAGCGGCCGGCAATACCGGCACAACCGGCTGTTCCCAGGGAACCGATGGCTATGTCTGGACTCCCGGTGTTGCCTACAACGTTATCACCGTCGGCAACTTCAACGACCGCAACACCGTCGCTTTAACCGACGACATTATGAACCCCTGTTCTAGCTGGCGCACCCGGCGTTCGGCCAAACCGGAAGTCTCAGCCCCAGGCACCGCCATCAACAGCACCACCACCTCCTCCCCCTGGACCGGCAACATCGGCAGCGGCACCAGCTATGCCGCACCAATGGTTACAGGGGTAGCGCTCAACCTGATGCAGCGCAACCATTCCTTGCGCTCCTGGCCCGAAGTAATGAAGGCGATCCTGATGACCTCTGCGCTGCACAACATTGAGGGTGCGTCCAGATTCAGCACCTACGACGGGGCCGGCGGCATTAGAGGTGCCTTTGCCGACGATGTAACGCAAGGTGTCCGGGGTGGCTGGGCCGGCCGCAGTTATTCTTGCGGCACGGCAACCAACTACAACGTTCTGACCATGCCGCTGGTTGCCGGCAAGCGGACCCGCGTGGCCATTGCCTGGGACCAAAATCCCAATTACAGCGACTACAACAACCGCCCCAGCGCCGACCTCGATCTGCGCATCATCAGCCCCTCCGGCACGATAGTGGCCAGTTCTAGCAGCGCCGCCAACATTTTTGAGATTGTGGACTTCACTCCCTCCGTGACCGGTAACTATACCTTGCGCGTGTACAAATACCGCTGTGATTTGACGCCGGGCTATCTGGGTGCCGCCTGGTGGCGCGCCCCGTAAACCAACTCACCTGGTAGATCGATCTTCAAAAATCGTTCTGTGGTGCAAGATGTGGCTGTGATTCTCGCCAGACTCCAGCCACAAGTTCCAGGGTGGCAATACGCATTGCTGCCCTGGAACTTTTTTGTTCCTGCAAACGTCTTATTCAATAGTCACGCATTGTGGTGTCAGGCTACAAAAGTCTGTGAGACGCTTATAGTCTCTGCGGAAGTGCGTAAGTCTTATCATTACCAGATTGCTCGCAAAAAAGCAATGGCTCACAAGCAAAAGAGTATGGCGAGAAATCGTGGGGCGCCAACCTGTCAGGTCTCCCACAAAACGCTGCCATACTCCAAGCAAAAGAAGGAGAATAAAATGTTCAAGTCAACATTTACCGTATTCAGGCCACTCTTCTTTACACTACTGGTTATCGGCCTCGTCAGCAGCGGGTGCAGCCAGAATCGGCTGCCAGAAAGTGCAAACGAAGGAGAAACCGTAGACTTCAGGGCTGTGGCCGGTGGCGATTCAATGCAGGCTACGTTTGAATCGCCAACTATTCTGGTGGGCACTGACCCATCAGACGCGGCGGAGATCGGTCAGCTTCTCGACGACCCGGAGGCCCAAAGTCGGTTGGCGCAGGTTGATTTTCAGTCAACGTGGGTAGTTGCTGTTTTTGACGCGACTAAGCCAAGCAGCGGCTATACCACCACGATTGACAGGGTTATGCAGTCAGATGGAGAAGTACATCTCTATTTGCGCCAGACCGAGCCGGATCCGGAGCAGATGGTAGCGGCCGTTTTGACCCATCCCTATCACGTCATTGAAATCGACCGGTCGGCGCTGTCCGTAGACTCGTCAACCGTGTGGAAGGTTTACAATGCTGACGGCCAGCTCTTGTTACAGGCCGACGCAGAACCACGTCAGGAGCAGCCAGGGCCAGGTGAGCCGCGCCAGGATAGCAGCAGTTCCCAATTCCAGACGGTAGCTGCCGGTGAATCATTCACCGCAGACGTAGCTATGCCCACCATCATCGTGGCCGCCACTTCGCCAGAAACAGACAGGCTAGGGCAGCTTTTAGCCGATTCGGACGCACAGCAGCAACTGGCCGGGGTGGATTGGCAGACCCAATGGGTAGTTGCCCTCTTTAGCGGCTCAGTGCCCAGCAGCGGCTACGGCATCACGGTGGAAAAGGTGGAAGTAGTGGGAGATGAGGTTCATCTGTACGCTCATCTGAGTGAGCCAAATCCTGACTACATGGTAGCGGCCGTTATTGCTTACCCCTATCACATCATCACCATCAACAAGTCAGACTTTCAGCCGGAGCAGACAGGTGTTTGGAAGTTGTACGATACAGAAGGCACACCGTTAGCCGAGACACAATATCCATAGTTGTTCCCAATCTCAAGGCAAGACCTGACAGATCCCGACACAATCCACTTTCACCATTCTGTCAGGTCAGGCTTACTCCTCCATTCTCTGTTGACCATCCCCAACCCCAACGACAACCCACTGCTATTAACGGTTCATTGACTTCTCCGGGGCCAGCTACCATTACAATTCCGACTTGGGCCTGTCAACCCGCTTTGCCAACGTCATCACCGCCAGCATTGGCAAATCCTTCTCGCCCAACCGGGCAGGCACAAGGCCAGCCCCGACCATGTAGCACCATGGCAAGACAGACGGAGCTGACATGGGCCAGGATCATGGAGTATAGCAAGGAATCGTGGGACACAGACCTGACAGGTTTGGCAAACCTGTCAGGTCTCCCCAAAACGCTGCCATACTCAGGATCATGGCCACTCTTGACATTTTGCTAAAGAATGCAATCATTTTATACTGTGCTTAATTCCTGTGTTTAGGGTATGATCGCAGCTCATACCGCACTTTTTGAAAGTCACTGCCTTGGCAGATTTTAGATGACTCTGCTGAAAAAAGGTCTAAAAACCGAGTTTTTCAAGGTCAACTACTCTGGTGATTGTGATGCTGTTTGGCTAAAAACTCGATTTTTTCAGTGGACTCTTAGATACTCAAGGATTAAAAATGGACGCCGATATTGCCCTATTAATTTTCTATGTTTTGCTGGCTTTAGGTTTTTCCTTTCTATGCTCCATCGCAGAGGCGGTGCTGTTAAGCATGACACCGTCATATATCGAAGAACAAAAAGAAAAGCAGCCCAAGCGGGCCGCCCTTTTGAAACAATTAAGACTGGACAATATCGATCAATCGCTGGCGGCCATTTTAACGTTGAACACCATCGCCCATACAGTCGGTGCCATCCTGTCCGGGGCCAAAGCAACGGTTGTATTTGGCAGCGCCTGGTTCGGCCTGTTCTCGGCAGCTATGACGCTGGCCATTCTTTTCCTGTCCGAAATCGTTCCCAAAACCATCGGTGCCATCTATTGGGCAAGGCTCGCCATACCAACAGCGTTATTTGTGAAGAGCCTGATCCTGATACTTTATCCACTCGTATGGCTTTCAGAGAAATTAACACAATTCATTTCGCGCGGGAAAGCTATACATATCTTCAGCCGGACAGAATTCCTGGCCATGGCCCGCATCGGCGAACAGGGTGGTCACCTAAGCGATAGCGAATCTCAGATTATTACCAACCTGTTTCGATTTAATACCGTAAGAGTGACAGACATCATGACGCCGCGCACGGTCATTTCATCGCTTAGCGAAGACATAACAATAGAGGATGCCGTAAAGTATATAACGCAAAATCCATTCTCACGCCTGCTACTCTATAAGAACGATATTCACGATATCACCGGATTTGTTCTCAGAGATGATATTTTACTGCGCGAGGCGCAGGATCGTGGTAGGGAAACGCTTAAATCTCTAAGACGTCGTATTCATGCCGTTCCCGAGTCTGCATCGTTGTCAGCCCTGCTGGAACATCTGCTCAAGCATCATCAGCACATTGCTGTTGTCTTGGACGAATATGGGGGGACCACCGGTCTGGTTACGCTTGAAGATCTGGTTGAAACCTTGATAGGCATGGAAATCGTGGATGAAAAAGACAGCGTGGTAGACATGCGTGCCCTGGCCCGCAAGAAATGGTCAGAACGGGCCAGAGTATATGACATCGATACGTCGATTCTGGAATAAGGCCGGGCCGCCTAAACGGCCGTACGGGCGGGACGGCGCGGAAATCAACCTCGCCACAACCAACCCACCTCCGCCCGCGCCGTCTCGC
>JAWOIM010000057.1:0-3476 GCA_046484685.1 Chloroflexota bacterium
TCAGGACAACGCCACCCCCAGCGGTAACGCCATGGCGGCCGGCGTTTTGCTGCGGCTGGGATTGTATACGGGAGACGGCCGTTACTGGGACGTGGCCGAAAAAGCGCTCTCCTCACTCTATGAACCGATGGCCCAATACCCCAATGCTTTTGCCCAATGGCTGCAAGCGGCCAGCTTTCTCGCCGCTGAACCGCGTGAGGTGGCCATCGTGGGGGATTACGGGCTGCCTGACACCGAAGCCCTGATTGAAGTGGTCTTTGAACAATACCGGCCTGATTTGGTAACGGCCGTTGGCTTCAAAAGCGACCTCATTCCTCTTCTGGCCGGGCGTAAGATGATTGATGACAAAGCCACCGCCTACGTCTGCCGCCGTTTTGTCTGCCAGCAGCCGGTAACCGATCCCGACACCCTACGCCAACAGCTTTTGTAGCATTATAGGGGCAGTTCATTTCGGTAGCGGTAAAAGGCATCGGGCCGCAGAAAGAAAAAGACGAGCAGACAGCCGAAAAAGCCGCCCATGTGGGCCCAGTGGGCGGTCTGGTATTGGGCGGCATTTAGCAGGGAATCCAAGGCCAGCGGAATTTCGGAAAGCAAGAAATAAGGCACCAGAAAAATAGCGCGAATGCGGAATACCCAGAAGAGAAACCAGGTGTGAATGCGCCCTTGTGGATACAGTACGAGGTAGGCCCCCATAATGCCATAGACTGCCCCACTGGCCCCAATCACGGGACGTAATGAGGTAGACTCAGCGGCAATAAATACAATGCCGGCGGCCAGACCGCAAGTTACATAAAAGAAAAGAAATCGCCATGGTCCACAGGCATCTTCTACGCGCCGGCCGAACACCCACAGCGCCACCATATTGCCTAGGACATGCCAAATGTCGGCGTGTAAAAACAAGGAGGTAATGGAAGAAACAGCTCCCCCACCTTGCTGCTGTAAGGCAGCCGCCGGAACCAGGCCAAAGGTGAAGATAGTTTCCACAAATCGCTGGAAATCCTGGTAAAGCCATATATTTTCCAGGCCCATAATCAATAGGTTAATCGTGATCAGGGCAATGGTCATAAAGGGAAAAACAGTATAGCGATTGGGTTCCACATCGTTAAACGGAATCATAAGCTATTTTAGAAGGGATATACCGGTTGGTATTGGCTAAGGCGCTGCAGGGCATCCAGGAAGATAAACAAAAACGGGAGTAGGAGTAAAAGAAGTCCCAGGGTATGGAAAAAGAGGCGCAACGGCCGTTTTCTCAACCCACTCTCCCCCAATACTTCCTCCCAAAAGGGGTGGCGAGGAAACTGCGTCACCCCCACTACCAGCAGTGAACCAAGCAGCAGCGGCAGCCCACCTAAACAAAGCAGGGGATTCACCCGCAGCAGACTAAAACCCCCATGGATAAAAAGCAGCATGCCATATACTATTATTGGTCCTGTCGTTAGCCGAATCAACCGGGTCAACGGCGAGGTCTCTTTAATACGTGACAGTTGATACTGTTTCTCTACTTCGATTAAGCGCTGTTCCGCCCGATAGCTGTCTACGGGCGATTTTGCTTTGCGTTTCGCCCGGCGATATGCTTTGATAGCCTGCTTCAGATCTCCTGCTTCTTCATAGGCTTTGGCCTGTGTCAGCAGCGGGTCTTCATCTGGCTTTGGTGGCGCATAGTGCCAGACTTCGGGTTGGGGTTCTGCTTCAATAAAAAGGGGTTCTGAATCAAACTCAAGCGGTGGTGGTGGTGGTGGTATGGCAAACTGTTCCCGTAATTTAGCCAAACGTTGGGCCACAGCCGGCCGCTCGTTCAAGGCCAGCGCGTTTTCCAGGGCGATTATTTTATCCTGAGGATCATCAACCAGTTCGCTCAGCCAGAGCCAGGCCAATTCCTGGTGAGGGTCAGCCTCCACCAGGTTTAACAGCAGTTCAAGCGCTTCAGCACGGTGGCCGGCTTTGGCTGCTTGAATCGCCTGTCGCAGCGACACTTCACTCGTGGACATCGACCGATTTGTCCTGTTTAGTCTGCTGCTGTCGTAGGTGTTGCAAGTGAGTATAGGCCAATTGTGTATACGTTAACAGTCGTTCACGCAGAGGAGGCTTTGGTGGTGGTTCCGGTTCCGGTTTGGGGAACGGGGGCAGGTCAAACAGCTTGCGCCAGGCGTAGAGACCAACCAACTTAATCGTGGCCAACAGAGGCGATGCCAGTATCGCACCCAAAATACCGGCCAACGAGGCGCCAATAAAGACGGCCACCATTACTAAAATGGGGTGCACGTCCAGCGCTTCACCCATAATGCGGGGCACCAGAATGTTGCCCTCAAGCTGCTGGATGATGGTCATGACAGCTAACACCAGCAGGGCAAACTGCCACGCTTCCAGCCCAAACTGATTGGACGGTTGCAAGAAGGCAACCCCTACGGCCACCGCCCCCCCAATGACCGGCCCCAGATAGGGGATAAACTCCAGCAGGCCTGATAACAAGGCCAAGGCCAGCGCATTTTGCACCCCCATCACCGTCAGCGCCAGCCAGACCAAAAAGGCGATGAGGAACACCACCGTAACCTGACCGCGCAGGTAGGAACTCCAGATACGGCCGAATTCTCGCATTAGCCGTTCGGCGTCATAACGATAGCCCGGCTGCTGGGCCGCTTTGGCCACGTGTTCCCCGATTTTAGGGATCTCCATAGCAATATAGAGCGAGAGAAAGAAAATAAAAATGACGTTCAGGATGGTTATAACCGTTGTGGTAGCCGCCTGACGTACTATCTGCGTGCCGCTGGAAACGGCCGGTTCAACCAGTCCTAAAAACTGGTTGGTCAATTGGTCCCAGGGCAGACTGGTGGTATAGATGGGAAACGGGCCGATTGTAATGGGTTCCGTTCGCTCCATTAAATTGGTCAACATGGTGCTGGCTTGCTCGATTATTGCCGGCAGTTGATTGAGTAAATTGATGACTTGTTGAATGGCGGCCACGCTGAGGGCAATGATGGCCCAAATACTGGTCACAGCCAATATCAGGTAAATGAGGGCAATAAGAAAACTACGCCTGATAGGAACCCGCTTATTGACAAAGACAATAATAGGATTAAGGAGGTAGGCCAGGATAGCGGCAATAGTCAATTGGGCAATAAGCGACTGAAAACGATACGTGATCAGGGCAAACAGCACCAGGATGATGACCACCACAACCGTTTTTGTATTGCGCCCCCACGGCGGCGATATCTGTACACCTGGTTCCAGATTTGACTCTGACATAGTTACCCTAAAATAGTGCGTAGTGCGTAGAACCCGTTACGCACTACGCACTACGGTTCCACTTCATACGCATAAAAGAGCGGGCTGCTGTAATAGCCGGCAAACTGGCGCAGCGACCCGCCGGGATATTGGTTCTCGATGGCATTGAGTTCGGGCAGCCGCTCTGGCAGGTAGATGAAGACACGCTTGTCGGTTATGGCCGGCGGCAGTGGTTGGCCATCTATAGATGGGCC
>JAWOIM010000185.1:0-7593 GCA_046484685.1 Chloroflexota bacterium
ATATCCGGTCCGGCCAGCAGGTAGAAGGGGATGCTAAAGAATTCATTGAAGATGAGGGCCAGGATGATGCTGGGCACGGCCCCCCATAGAAAAGCGGCCGAAAGCAGCCAGAGCGGTTCACGTTCGTAGCGGTCTACCCAATAGATGATGGCCACGTAGAGCAGCGTGGGAATAACGGCGGCAATGAGGGAGTAGAGAAAGATATCCATGAGGGTCTCCGGTATTCGGTATTCGGTAATCGGTAAAAAGTAGGATGGTAATGGGTTAAGGCACGTTGGGCCTCGGTGAATTATAGAGGAAAAATAGGAAGGGGGGCAATGTTATCTGTTCGTGCCTTTGCCGGTTGCTGGCTATAATTTATATTAATAGCCATTACCAATGGCCATTACCAATGGTCCTGGTACCTCAACTTTCTAAATTTGCGGCGTGGTTTGTAGTAACCGCTTCAGCGGTCAGACGGCTAAACATGTGCTGAGCGCAGCCGAAGTAGCCGTTACTACGAACCTGCACACCATCATGCATGAAAATTCCATCATCTATTGTCCATCGTCCATCGTCTATTTTCTAAGGAGTCCCCTATGCCCTGGCAGCAGATAACGGCCGTTCTTGGCCAGACCGAAGATCAATTTGACCAAATGAAAAATCGGTTGTGGCGGCGGTTGGGCCGGCAGCGGCCGTATCAAATCGTCCCCTACATCGGCTATGGCTCGCGCCACAAACTGTTTTTGCGCGGCCGGGTGCTGGTAGACAAAGGGGTGCGTCCCGCCGGCGATGCCGACACGGTCTGGGATGACCTGGTGAATATGTACCGGCGTTTGGAGAGTGACCTGGTGCGGGGAGGGCGAGTGGCCGTATCCGGTATTCGGTATCCGGTAAACAGTGGACTGTTAGTAAACAGGGAACAGGTGTTAGTGAGCGGTGGGCAGGAGGTGGTGACGGATGAGCAGGGATATTTTGCGCTGTGGCTGGAATTGGAACGGCCGCTGCCGCCCAACATCTACCTGCAGCAAATCGAGCTGGAGCTGATAGAACCGCGCCTGGACGGCCCACCTGTTACGGCCACCGGTCTGGTTCAGATTCCACCGCAGACGGCCCAGTTCGGCGTGATCAGCGATTTGGACGACACGGTGTTGCAGTCCCATGTCACCCATTTGCTTAAAATGGCACGTACCGTGTTTATGGGCAATGCTCGCACGCGCATGCCTTTTCCCGGCGTGGCCGCTTTTTACCGGGCGCTGGAGGAGGGGACGGCCGCAGCCACTGCCGGCAGCCCTGAATGGAGCCATAATGCCCTGTTCTACCTTTCCAGCAGTCCCTGGAACCTCTACGACCTGATTGTTGATGTTTTTCGCTTACAAAAGATTCCCCTGGCCCCCATCTTTCTGCGCGAGTGGGGAGTGGCCCCCGACACGCTGCCCATTGGTCATCGCCGCCACAAGCTGGCCGTCATGCACCAACTGTTTGACTTTTACCCCGACCTGCCCTTTATCCTGCTGGGCGACTGCGGCCAGGAAGATCCCGAAATTTACCACCAGATTGTCCATGACTACCCGGAACGCATTCTGGCCGTCTACATTCGCAGCGTCAGCCGCAGCGACCGGCGGCGGGAGTCGGTGCAAAAGCTGGCGTCTGAGGTAGCTGCGGCCGGCAGCACGCTGCTCCTGACCGACAGCACCCTGGAGATGGCCCACCATGCCGCTGCCCAGGGCTGGATCGCTCCTGAATCGCTTGAGGCCATCCGAGCCGAAAAGGCGCAGGATGAAGCACCCCCTACCCAGCTAGAAGAGGTGCTGGGTCAGTAAGTCGCGGTGAGCAGCATTTACTTCTCACTTGCCACTTCTCACTTTTTATATGATTAGCATAGCGTCACCAAACGAGAAAAAGCGGTATTGGTGGGCGACGGCCGTTTCGTAACTCAACCGTATTTGCTCTACTGAAGCGAAAGCGGAAACCAGCATCAGCAGGCTGGATTGGGGCAGGTGGAAGTTGGTACTCAGGGCGTCTACGGCCCGGAAGCGGTAGCCGGGATAGATAAACAGGTCGGTGGAGCCGCTAAAGGCTGCCACCGGCTGCCAGGGGCAGGCGGCCGAGGTCTCGCCGGCAGCGTCACGGGCGCTGATGGTTTGTAGACTGCCCGTTATGCCGACCGCCCGTAACGCGGCCGTTTCCAATGTTCGCATAGCGGTTGTGCCCACGGCAATGAGCCGCCCGCCGGCCAGCTTGGCCTCGTTGATGCGCCGGGCCGTGGCCTCTGAGAGGGTGGCCCATTCGCTGTGGATAGGGTGATCGGCCACCTGCTCTGTTTCTACCGGCTTGAAGGTGTCCAGCCCCACGTGCAGCGTGACCGTATCAAACAAAACGCCCTGGTCACGCAAGGCCAGCAGCAGGTCACCTGTAAAGTGGAGGCCGGCCGTGGGGGCAGCAGACGAACCCTCCCGGCGGGCGTAGACGGTCTGATACCGTTCGGCATCGACCAGGGGTTCATGGATGTATGGGGGCAGGGGGGTGTGGCCCAGGTGGTCCAGATAGTCGGTTAGCGGCCGGCTAAACTGTAATTGGCGCTGCGGCCCCTGCAGAACGGCCGTTATCGTCGCCGTCAGTTCACTCTCGCCCCCATCCTTATCATACAGATGAATCTGGCTGCCCTGGCGCAGACGGCGGCCGCCGACCAGGGCCCGCCATTCTCGCTCATTTTCTTGTTCCAGCAGCAGGATTTCTACTTTACCGCCGCTGGCTTTACGGCCGTACAGCCGGGCCGGGATGACGCGGCTGTCGTTGGCCACCAGAATATCTCCCGGCCGTAGATAATCGCCAAGTTGGCTGAATTGGCGATGTTCCAGGTGGCCGCTCTGCCGCTGCAGCACCAGCAGGCGCGAGGCGTCCCGCTGTGACAGCGGCCGTTGGGCAATCAATGCCGGGGGCAAATGGTAATCAAAGTCGGAAGTTTTCATCTGTTGAAAATGCGGATGACGATATTGAGCAAAATGCTGCCCAGGATGCTGATCAAGAGCATCGTGGCCAGGGGAAAATAAAAGCGCATATTGCCGCTTTCAAAACGAATATCACCCGGCAGGTTGCCCAACCAGGGTAAGTAGCGCACCGCTACCAAAATCAACAGGCCAGATACGGCCGTTACCACACCGATGATAACCAATAATCGTCCGAATTCAATCATGGTCAAGCTCCTTTGAAAATAGACCATGGACGACGGACCATAGACCATGAATTTTCATTCATCGTGGTGTGCTGCGCCCATGATGTCTCCTATGTAAATCGAACTTCTTAGCGTTTAAGAAAATAATCGCGTAATGTCTGTCATTCCCGCGAAGGCGGCAGTGACAGATTGGTTACCCGATTTAATTTTTAAAGAAGGGTGAAACTGCTGCCCACCCGTGAGGCATCGGTGGGTTCCCCCTAAATTTCATGGTTTGGCCACAACCAGATAATCTCCCTTCTGTACCAGCTTACCCGCCTTTTGCAGAGAGGCAACACGGCCGTTTACCATCCCCCTCATGCGCTCACTGGTCGCGCCAAAGCCCAACAGGCTGCAGGCAGCCGGCGGAATATCGTCGGGACGCATTCCCAAAGCGTGCTCTACCACTTGCATTACGGCCGCGTCAATCTCCTCCGGGGCAATCAGTTCCAGCTTGCGTGACCCAGCCGGCACGTTGGCCCGGCTGCGCGGGTGAACAGCCGCAACCTGATCCGGCAGCCAGAGAAAATCTCCTCGCCGCTGCAGCCGCTGCGATACATGCAGCTTTTCTACCGCGTCTGCCAGTATAGTCCGAATGCGTGGCCCCAGGCGAGCCACCCCATACGCATCCAGCACCCGTCGCATTGCTTCCTCGATGTGGACCGGCCCTTCCGTTGTCACTACAGACAGCAGCCAGTGGTGCAGTTGGGGCAGGGGTACCCGCTGCAGTCCTTGCTGCTGCAGGCCGGCACTAATGGTTAGCTCGGCCAGCAGGTAGTCGGGAGCGGGCAAGGCGGGCAAAGGGTTGGTAGGAGCAGCGTCGCTCTCCTGGCGGGTGAGTGGTTGGGGTGGGGCAGACTGCGGCAGCGGGGCCGGCTGCGCCTGCTGTACCTGTTCAATGGCCTCGCTTAACTGTGCCACCACCTGCTCCGGGGTATGAAACCAGGCCGTACTCCACACCTGGTGCACCTGCCAGCCCAGCCGCCCCAACACTTCCGGCCGCAGCCGGTCCCGGTCACGAGCCGCCTGGGTGTTGGCATAGGAGGGGCCATCACAGCTAATCCCCAATAAATAGCGATCGGCCTTTTTCGGGTCACGCACGGCCAGATCCAGATAGCAGCCGTCACTGCCGACGCGCGCCACCACGTCGTGCCCTTGCTGTTCAAGAATCTGCTTGATGGCCTGGTCAACGGGTGGAATACGGCCGTTTGTGGCGGCTGCGGCGGGGGTCAGGGGCAAAAAGCCGGTCTGGGCAAAGCGCAAATATTGCTGGAAGGCGACCACGCCGGCGGCCTGGGTGCGGGCCAGGTCAATATCGTCGGCCTTCAGGTTGGTAAATATTTCACAGCGTCGCTTGGCCCGCGTAATGAGGACGTTGAGCCGTCGCTCACCGCCATCATAATTGAGCGGCCCAAAGTTCATGGCCACGCTGCCGTTTTCATCCCGACCATAGCCTACGCTAATAAAAATAACATCCCGCTCATCCCCCTGCACATTTTCCAGATTCTTGACGAAAAACGGCTCGTCGGCATGGGCGGCAAAAAAGCCTTCGCAGGCCGGTTCTTGCTGGCGCAGTTCCTCCAGCTCCGATTGAATGGCCTGCATTTGGGGAATGCTAAAGGCAGCTACACCCAGTGACAGGTGGGGTGTTTGCCGCGCATGGGCCATAACCGCCTGGGCTACTGCTGCGGCCTCACCTCGGTTGGACCGGCTGCCGCCCCGATCATAGCGGCTGTCTGGCAAATGGTGAAAGCGCAGGCCCAACTCCTGGCGGCCGGCGTCGGGACTGGGGAAGATGACCAGCTTGTTGTCGTAGAAGGCCCGGTTGGAAAGGGTGATCAGGGATTCGTGCTGGCTGCGGTAATGCCAGCACAGCATTCGTTGGGGCGCACCCTGGGCTAAAAACAGAGAAAGGATGCTTTCCAGATCGGCCGTGTGGCTGCTGGACTCATCGCCGTCGCCGGTAATCTGCTGGAAAAAGGAGGTCGGGGGTAGCTGCTTGCTGTCACCCACGACCACCACCTGCCGGCCGCGCAGTACAGCCCCAAAGGCCTCGACCGGCCGCACCTGGCTGGCTTCGTCAAAGATGACCAGATCGAATTGAAGGCCGCCGGGGGGCAGGAACATGGCAATAGAAAGCGGACTCATCATGAAGACCGGCTTGATGGTTTTAATGGCGTGACCGGCTTCGGCCATCAGGCGACGGATGGGCAGATGGCGTCGCTTTTTGGCAAATTCCCGGCGCAAAACGCCCAGTTGGCCGCCGGCATTGCGTCGGGGCAGCCGCTGCCAATGCTGGTCGGCCAGCCGCGCCCGGTTGAGGTCAAAGACGGCCTTGTCCAGCCGTTGGAACTGCTGCCGTCGCTGGTTGTGGATGTCGCTGTCGAAACGGCCGAGAGAGGGGCGCTCGGCCAATGCCTGTTTAATCAAACTTTGCAACCATTTTTGCTCAACCAGATAAACCAGGTGAGTCGCGGCCGGGGGCCAGGTGGTGATGACGGGCAGCCAACCGGCCAGCCCTAGCTCCTGGAGGCGGTCCCATTGATGGTTGAAAGAAACCATATCACGCAGATCATCCAGCCGCCCGGACCAATCGGCTAACAGGGTCTCCTGGTCGGCCAACGCCTGGTTGAGCAGATGGCCGCCGGGGCCAAAGCGGCGTTCATCGTCCAGGGCAAGCTGCTCCTTGACCTGACTGAGGGCTTTTTCATGCGCCAGGATGGCCTGGCCCAGCGCCTGCTGCCTGGTGCGCAAGGTGTCGCGGTCAAAGTCGCGGGCCGCAGCCTGGCCGGCAGTCTGGTAGCCGGGTGCTTGGCGGCTTGCCATTCCATGGCTCAGGTAGCCAATAATAGTAGCCGGTTTGTGGCCGGCCTGGATGCTGCGCTGCAGCTCAATGAGCCAGTCGCTGGCCTGACTTAAAGCCTGCCAGTCGCTGGCCGCCCCCTGATAGCGAGGGCCAAAGAGGCTGCGCAGGCGTACCTCATCGGCCGTTACGTTCGGGGCCAGGCGACGGACTTCCAGGACGGCGTCTACCAGTTCTAACTGCTCCTCGACGAGTTTGGGCAGCGGGGTACGGGCCAGCCCTTGCAGCTTGTTTTGGGCCTGGCGGTAATCGCCTATGAGAAAACGCCACCACTTCTGGCCATGGGCCATTAACGCCTGGCGCACGTCCAGCAGGTCCTGGTCCCAGGCTTCGGGGATAAGCTGCTCCTGGTGGCGCTGCTGCAACTGGTGCAGGCGGGCGCTGTGGCTGAGGCTTTGGGCCAGGCCGGCAGGGTCTTGCTGCCAGTGGGGATGGTCGAGTTGGATATGGCTCAGGTCGGGTGCGCCCAGCAGGTGTTGGGCCAGGTTGCCCAGTTTAAGCGCTTCTGAGCGGCTGGCCGGGGCGGGCTGGTGCAGATGGCCGGCCAACTGCCGGCTCTGTTGGGCGAGGGTGGCTACGGCCGTTTGGGCCGCGGTGAGAGCCTGTTGTAACGTCCCTTTGTCGGTGGGCAAAAAAGTGCGCCGCAGACTGCCCCAAAAGGGATGATCCTGGGGAATGCCGCTGCGGGCCAGCAACTGCTCCACTTCCCCTAAAACGGACTCGTAGTGGCGAAAGTCGGCCTGCGTCCATTGTTGCAGGCTGGCATCGTCGGGCACGGCCGGGTGGGGTGGCCGGTCGTTTAGCAGGGGTCGCAGCAGGGTCAGACGGCCGTAGGCTTCATAGGGGGTTACGCCGCTTTGGCCGATGGGGCTGTTGACGGCGCGGCAGTAGCCGTTGAGGTGATCGCGGCTTTGCAGCAGCAGCGATTCATCATAATTTTCTTGGGCAATTTGCGGCCGGCCCAGTTCCAGGGTGCGGCTCAGCTCGGTAAGAAAGGCCCGCTTGTTGCTGTATTGGCTGTGCAGTTCCAGGCAGGCATCGCCCAGACCCAGTATATCCAGTCGTCGCTTGACTACTTCCAGTGCGGCCATCTTTTCGGCCACAAAAAGGACCGTTTTCTTCTGGCTGAGGGCCGCGGCAATAATGTTGGTAATGGTTTGGGACTTGCCCGTGCCCGGTGGTCCCTGGATGACTAAGTTGCGTCCCTGGTTGACATCCAGAATGGAATGGATTTGGGAACTGTCGGCGTCACAGATAAGCCAACTGTCTTGGGGAGTGAGGTGGTCGTCGAGATCGGCCGTTTCGTCCAGGGCGGGTGGGACTTCGGCAAAACCGTCGTTGAGCAGGGCCTGGAGGAGCGGATGGTGGTTGGGGTTGGTCTGGGCCGGCCAGTTGCCGGTGTCCAGGTCATTGTACATCAGAAAGGTCGAATAATAGAAGAAGCCGAGGGCAACGGCCGTTTCGTCGACCGTCCAACGGGGCTGGTGGCGAATGGCGTGGTGGACCGCTTCACAGTAGGCGTCCAGGTTGAGGTCTT
>JAWOIM010000140.1:0-3108 GCA_046484685.1 Chloroflexota bacterium
CGAAAAATATCTGCCGGCCCAGTTCCAGCACGTCGTCGTGGCTCATGGGCAGGCCATCGGCGCTGGCGCTGGGGGGCAGCAGCCGGAACAGGTGTTGCTCGGCGGCCGTTTCATCAGCCACTTCAATCTGCCACTGGGTGACGCCGTTTTGGTAGACCAGTTCTACCTGATCTACCCAGGGCTGGCTGGTAATGGTGGCGTAAAGCGGCTGCGTGTTGCCCTTGAGCGTGGCCGAGAAGAGGGTCTGGCCGCCGCCCAGCGGGTCCAGGGCAGCGGCCAGCGTTGTAATTGTTTCTTGAATTTCGGCCATCACGTCGTTAGGAACGGCCGTAATCAGCCCCGGCGCACCCCTTTCCCGGAATTCCGCTATAGATTGCTCAATAGAGTTGTCATCATCCATGCAGATGCAGCCCATCTGGTCATACCAATGCAGTCGTTTCGTATCGGTATTAATGATGAGCGAGTTAACGCCGTCGCTAACCGGCCACATCCATCTTCTGATTTGCTATGCTGACGCTTACAACCTGGTCATCTGACCAGGTTAAAATCTGGTCAACTGGATAATCCCAAAAACTATTCAACCTGCTAATATACTTTTACCAATATCGTTCAAAACTCTGGAGAATCATATGAGCGTCACCTTTCGCAACTATCAACAGGCCACAGACTATCAGCGCGTCAGCGACTTTCTGATCGCCAATCACCAAACCGGCAACCTGGATGGCAACTGGCTCGAGCCGGCCTGGGAATACATGCACTTTCACCCGGCTTTGCAGCCCGAACATCTGGCAAAAAATGGGGTTTGGGAAGAAGATGGCCGGATTGTGGCCATTGTCCATTATGAATGGAGCCTCGGCGAAGCCTTTTTTCAGTTTCACCCCGCATATCGCCACCTGCGTTCTGAGCTGTTGGATTACGCCGAGACAAATCTACGTGGCTTTTCTTCACAAAACAACAGGCCCTACCTGTGCGCCTACGTCAACGACAATGACCTTCCTTTCCTCGAGCTTGTTCAGGCACGTGGTTACAAAAAAGATGCGAACGCCGCTCGTCCGCTCTATCGCTTTGACATCCCTGCCTCCTTTCCGGCCATTGCGCTGGCGGACGGTTTCCGCCTGACCAGCCTGGCCGAGGAATGTGACTGGGCCAAAGTCCATCAGGTCATGTGGCGCGGGTTTGATCACGGCGACGATGTGCCCATGACAGAAGGTGAGTTTGAAGACCGGCGCAAGATGTTCGACACGCCCAAAGCCCGCCGCGATCTAAAAATTGCGGTGGCGGCCCCCAATGGCCAATTCGTCGCCTTCTGCGGTATGTTCTTCGACGAAGCCGGAAAATTCGCCTACGTTGAGCCGGTCGCCACCGACCCGCGCTATCGTCGTCTGGGACTGGGCCGTGCTGCTGTACTGGAAGGCATCCGTCGCTGCGGGCTGCTTGGCGCGACCATTGCCTACGTCGGTTCAGACCAGCCTTTTTACCAATCATTTGGCTTTCGCAAAGTTTTCAACAGCGAGTGCTGGACCAATTATTTCTAAGTTTAACCCTTACCTTTACTCCAACATAAGGAAAAATCATGATTATCCAGCTTTTTGGTTACTTTCTCGCCGCCGCTGCCCTGTTCACCAGCATTGCCATGGCTCTTATGGGTGCCCGCTGGCAGGCTGTCGAACAATCTGCCTATGCGGGTGAACGCCGCCCGTGGTGGTTTGTCCTCATAAGCATTCTGCTCGTTGGCTTGTACCTGGCAGCCCTCGTTTCTTTTATCGGTATGTCGGAAAAAAGTTGGGCTGGTTGGTTCCTGATGGTCTTCATCCCGATTGGTTGGGGACTAAAAGGCACCTTGATTATCTTCAACCCCAAAGGACGCCAGACCGTCTCCGCTATCGAAGGCGACCAAAACTGGCGCAAAATCGCCCTTGCCCGCTTGCCGATTGCCATTCTACTGGCCGTCTTGACTTATTTTGCCTGACCGTAATGTATGGTTAAAAATAGGAGAGCCGAACCATGTCGCAATCATCAACTAGACCACTCCTGCCACGTTGGACTGTGCTTGTTCTGTGGCCAGCGCTGCTATTGTTCGTCCATCTGGGCGTTCCGGCCAGCCTTTCGACGTTAAGGCCACGAGTGGGCTGGCGACGCGGCAAGCCCGGCGCGTTAAATCTGCTATTGGGGGCACTGTTAATTGTGCCGGGGCTGATTTGGCTGGGCTGGTCGGTCTACTGTCATTTCGTTCATTCGGCAAATAGGAGGGTGCGGGCGCGCTCCCCCCTCCTGTAACGCGAAGTAGAGGATGACCGGCAAAACGGTTGTGCTAAAGGCGATCAGTTCCGTTACCCAGGGCGAGGGGATGGGTAATGGGTCTGTGAGAACAGTCAGACCAAAGCCAACGACCAGCAGGACGACAAGGTAGGCAGCAATAAGCGCGTAGTCGAAGAAAAAAGCGACGAAGCGCTTTGTCAGCGGAGCAATCCGGTGTGCCGGAACAGAATCGGTCATGGGCAGGATTATACCTGCCAGGATGGATTGGCCAATATACGGCCGTAACCGGCTGTGACCATATTTGCGGCAAAGAGATTCGGCGCCGGCCCAACGCCTGGTCTTCCACCTGGCCACCTGACCAGGTTTCATACTCGCCAGTTGCCTGATGTGGCCGATGATCCTTTTTGATAAGCTGGTAGTGGCAATGGAAAACTCAGAGAGTAACGACTAATACTTGAAAATGTATGCAAATGAGTTAGAATATGTGTTCTATGCACACATACACAAACCTCAAGGGTTAACAATAATCGACCTGGTAAAGAGAGAAAGCGATGCGGACGATAAAGCGGATTAGCCAACCCCTCAATCAAGGCAAATACGAGGCCATCCGGGAGATAGCCTCAGCCTACGCCAGAGAAAAGCAGGAGCATCTGCCCGACTACCAGGATGACGCTCTCTTTGGCCGTCACCGCAATGAGCGTACCCTGCGCGACCAGTTGGTCCGTGCTGGCTACCGTAGCCCACATGGGGTCTCAGCCCGCATGTGGAAGACACTTTGGGTCAGTCGATGATGATTCATTGATCTCCAAGATTCGATGGATGGCTAATCAGCTCAACTGCAAATACATC
>JAWOIM010000146.1:0-2629 GCA_046484685.1 Chloroflexota bacterium
ACGAGGCCGAGGCTGCCATTGGCCACTGGGCCGAAGAGCATGGCTATTAACAAGCAGAACAATAATGGTCGATTTAATCCCCTCCATCATTCTCTTTACCGGCATTTTCTGTCTGATGGGAATAGTCGTTAGACATTTCTGGCGGCTCTCTCTGTTTCTGTCCTTGTGGCTGTTGGCTGCCTGTGGTACGGTCGCCGAGGTAGATAGCCCGGTCACCGCTACCATGCTGCCGCCTCATACGACAATCGAGGTGGCTGCCGCAACGACGGTTCCTGCTATAACGCCAACCACAAAACCAACCGCAACGGCCGTCCCTGCTACCAATACGCCCTCACCCCCGACGCCCATACCATCGGCAACGCCCACGCCCCTGCCCACAACGACTCATTACAGCTTGTGGGCCACGCTTTACAGCTTGTGGGCTACGCTAGACGTAAACCAGCGCCAGTTGACGGTCACCCAAACCATTACCTACGTCAACAAGACGGCCGTTACGCACACACACCTGCCCTTACTGGTTGAGCCGGCACGGTTTGACGGCGTCTTTCAACTACACAGTCTAACCGATGGTGACGAAGCCGCGCTGGCTTATGGGTGGGACAAGGGGCATTTGCTCCTGACGCTGCCTGCGCCCCTACTTCCGCATGAGCATATTGTCCTTCATATTGTTTATAGTTTGATCATACCCGCCCAACAAACTGCTTTTGGTTATACACCGCTTCAAATCAACCTGGGTGACTGGTATCCGATGGTGCCACCCTATCTATCTGAGCGCGGCTGGATTATTAACCAACCAGGCCACGTGGGGGAACATCTGGCGTATGCGCTGGCCGATTATGACGTCTATTTACGGCTAATAGCGGGGGAGTCTGAGCCGGTCTTGGCGGCCAGTGGTTATCAGCAGACAGTAGACGACTGGCATCATTACCATCTGACCAATGCGCGTAATTTTGCCTGGTCTGTTGGTCAGTATGAAACAATCATCGGAACGGCGGACGGCATTGAGGTGACCAGCTATGCCTTTGCCGATCATGCCCGCGAAGCCGAAGCTGCTTTTGAAGCAACCTTGCAGGCAGTGACATTGTTCAATGAACTGTTTGGCCCCTACCCTCATCGCACATTGGTCTTGATTGAAGCAGATTTCCGCGATGGTCTGGAGTTTGATGGGCTGTATTTTTTGGATCGGGGATTGTATCAGCGGTATAACGACACGCCCCGTGAGTATTTGATACCGATTGCGGTACATGAAACGGCCCATCAGTGGTGGCAGGGGCTTGTTGGCAATGACCAGGCCTGGGAGCCGTGGCTGGATGAGGCGCTGGCCACCTACAGCGAGCTGCTCTTTTACGAACGCCATTACCCGGAGCTGGTGGATTGGTGGTGGCACTTCCGCGTAAACCGTTTTGAACCAGCCGCCGCTGTAGACAGCCCGATTTACGGCTTTGACCGCTTTCGGCCCTACGTCAATACCGTTTACCTGCGCGGCGCTTTGCTGCTGCACGAGATGCGCCAGCAGGTAGGGGACGATCTATTCCTGACCTTTTTGCAGACATATGTACAGGTCGGGTTGGCCAATGAGACCGTTACGGGCGACACGTTCTGGTGTACCTGGCAGGCGGTAACGCAGGTAGACAGCCGGCCGCTGCAGCAGCGTTATTTCTCAAGCGATGCGTTTGACCCCGTAGAGAGCTGCCGGTAAACGGCTGTTTTCCCCCAAATTGATAAACCCACCCAGTTAAGAAACAGTCGGCCGTCTCTATCACCCGATTGTGGTCTTGCCATGCCCAAACAGATTTCTAAACGGCCGTTTCGCTTGCCGGCTCATGTTCAGCAGCCTGCAATTTAGCTTATGCTTGCCCAGTCCCATCAACCTGCCTGATACCGTGACAGTGGGGATATTGCGCACAGCCCCACCACTTTCAGCCTACCTCATTCTCTCGTATAATAGAGCTTACCAAAGCGAATTTGTTTTGGACGGTGCGACATGGTTATGGGTTGTGAGGGAATCGGCCGTTGCTCCCACACGATATTACGGAGAATAGCTTATGACAATGACATCCTATCAAGGTGTGGTCAAGCAAGGACATATCCAACTGCCGTCAGCGGCCGATTTGCCCGAAGGTAGCTACGTCTATGTCATTGTTGCCGGATCAGAGCCATTGTTGGCCGAAGAAACGGCCCGGCGCAAGGCTACCCGCTGGCTGGTCGAATATGTAGGCAACATGCTGCTGGCCAATGAGGGGCGTATTCAGGAGATAAACGGCCGTTTGGCCTGGCGGTTTGGTGTTTTTATTACCGGTCGTGGTCATGCGCCACGCGGTCCAATTGGCTATGTGGACGTAGACGCCCACACCGGCGAGAGCCTGGTTGCAGCCCAACAAGCAGAAGAGCTTATTGCTCATGGCACAGCCTTTATCAATACCCTTCCATAAGCAACAAGCGGTTGGTTACTGCCTACCGGCTTGTGTACAGATGGTGCTTGCCTACCAGCAGATAGTTCGCCCGCAGGCTGATCTGGCAACACAGTTGGGAGTGCGGACCTCATTAGATAAAACCCGCCTGATTTCCCTGGTAGCCAGTTGGAAAAGCCACTGCTGCCGCGGTTACTTACCACATTTACCAGAGGCAA
>JAWOIM010000171.1:0-13934 GCA_046484685.1 Chloroflexota bacterium
GTCTTCGGTGGGCTGGTCTATGCCGCTGGTCAGGTTGTTAAAGGCGATATAGAAAACACGGTCTACCGGGTAACGAATGATGGTGACACCTTGCACACCCATGATGCTCTGCGCTTCTTCGGCGTTCAGCCGGTTGGCGATGTGGAGTTCACCCGTCTGTACGGCCGCAACGCGGGTTGAGGACTCAGTAATGGGGCGGAAGACGATGCGGGCCAGGTAAGGCAGCCCTTCATCCCAATATTCGGTATGGGCTTCCAGGACAATGCGGTCGCCGGGAATCATTTCTACCAGCTTAAAGGGGCCGGCACCGATGGGGGCTTGCTCTAATCCCTCCCGGCCCACTTCGGCATAATAGTCGGCCGGGATGATACCCCATTCGGCCAGTCGGCGCAGGAAGAGGGGATTGGGTTCTTCGGTGACCATGCGCACCGTGTATTCATCGATTTCTTCAACCAGAAGTGCGTCCTCATAAAAATAGAAATAGGCATTTTCCGGTTCTTTGCCTGCTTCCCAGGTAGCGACCACATCGCGGGCGGTCATGGTGGTACCGTCATGGAAAATGACGCCCTGGCGCAGGCTGAAGATATATTCGGTGCCGTCCTCAGAGATTTCCCAGGATTCGGCCAGGGCGGGCACAATGTTGCTCTCATCGTCGATCCAGGTCAGACTGTCGAAGATCTGGTTGGAGACGTTGCGGGCGTTGCGCTCGGCGGCGTTGGGAAAGTAGATGGAGTTGGGCATGGTGGCCAGGGAGACAATTAGCTCACCGGTCGGGCCATCGGCCCGGTCTGCGGGTACTTCGACCACACGGGTTACTTCAACTTGAACCTCAACTGTTTCTGTCTCGCCTTCCACAATGCGGGTGACTTCAACAATCATGGGTTCGTCAACTGCCGGTGCGCCGGCTTCCTGGGGGCTACAAGCCACCACGAGAGCCGCCACCAGCACGGGTAATAGGATGAGTAACAAAATTTTGCGTAACATCGGGTTCTTTTCCTCCTTTAAGGAATGGTCTTGGACGGAAGACGGAAGACGAAGGACGAGGATATCTCCGTCTTCCGTCCTCCGTCAGCCTCTCACAGAAAAACTTCTTGAACACAACGCCCTTCCCACTGGGGGTGAGGCGGAATGTCTAGGATATGGGCCAGGGTAGGGGCGGTGTCGAGCAGGCTGACCGGCGTTTGGATTTCATAGCCGACTCGTATGCCCGGCCCGGTGATTAGCCAGGGAATAGTCATGTCTGCGGCCATGCTGGTGCCGTGTACCCGGTCATGGCCACCGTGGTCGCTGTGGAGCAGGATGGTGGTGTCGGTGGGGAGGGTGTCGAGAAGAATGGAAACGGCCGTGTCCACTCTCCCTACCTGCGCCAGATATGCTTCTGACATCCAGCCGTGATTATGACCGGCTACATCAATCGTGCCAAAGTAGACAAAAACAAAGTCGGGCCGGTCTGAGTGGATATAGTTGGCCGCGGCCCGGGCAATCACACAGTCTCCGTCCGGATCGGTGTAGCAGTTGTCGCGGAAGTAAGAGAAAGCCAGGCT
The DNA here is from genome assembly GCA_046484685.1 of Chloroflexota bacterium. GTDB lineage: Bacteria > Chloroflexota > Anaerolineae > Promineifilales > Promineifilaceae > SLGK01. The sequence continues at coordinate 1,545 of JAWOIM010000171.1, forward strand.
GCCGGGCCGGTTCAGGTCCCGCAGGGTTTCCCAGTTATGGAAGAAGGCGCACTGTTTGCCGGCGTTTTTGGCCTGTTCTAGCAGACCGGGCAGCGGCCGGGCCATGGGCTGCCAATCGTTGCTCATAATGCCGTGGCGCGTGGGTGGGACACTATGGAAAATGGAGGTGTGGCAGGGCAAGGTCAGGCTGGGCATGACCGATGAGGCCCGCATGGTGTAGGCTGATCGGGCCAGCAGTTGGTCTATGGTTGGCGTGTGGGCCGGCGGCAGCGCATCAGGACGCAGGCCGTCAGTCATGATAAACACAGTTGTTGGCAAGGTGGTTTCCTCATCGCGTCGGTTTGTCGTGATCGCTTGAGCCGCTAAAGTGGTCACGACAAACCTCGATCCGGCCAGGCCGTGCCTGGTTTCTGACCTGGTAATTACGTGACGAGCACGTAAACAGCGAACGACGTCAGGTTATTATAGACAGCTTCTCCATTTTGCAAAGAGAAAAGTCTGATATATCACACCGGCACTTCGTATGGCGTATTGCGTAGCTGCTGCCAAACAAGGTAAGGGTATAACCGGCTGTGGTTAAATTCTGGTTAAGCGCCTGTTAAGAATTCAAGGCTAAACCGTTTTGACTTTGATATTGGCTTTGGTAGAGTTAGAGGCAGTAAGCAGTAAGCAGTAAGCAGTAAGCAGTAAGCAGTAAGCAGTAAGCAGTGGACAGTGCAGTTAAGAATATGGGCATGGCTCATTTAAGACAAAATGTGCTTTACAAATTAACAAGAAGACTTGTGATGCTGAGGTCTTCCGAAGCATCCCGTTCTCTGGTGTGAGCGGGATGCTTCGCTCCGAGGACTCCGCTCAGACCTGTCCTGAGCAGCGTCGAAGGAATGACGATTCGACGTAAGTTTGTAAAGGAGAAGTCTCGTTTGATGAACCATGCCAGAATACGCAATACGCAATACAGCGTTACTCCGCAAAATACGTTCGCTGCGCTACTTCGACTACGCTCAGCACAAGTCAGTACAAGCTTGCGCCATGTGCGTTAATTTTTCACCACAGAGAACACGGAGGGCACAGAGCAAAAGAGAAAAACTCTGTGTTCTCTGTGCCCTCTGTGGTGAGAGTTCTTGGTTGTGGCTGCGTCACTTTATGCAATACGCAATAGGTACCTGGAGATTATGGTATGAAACAATATCTGGACTTAATGGCTCACGTTTTAGAGACGGGAGTTCGTAAGGAGGACCGGACGGGGGTGGGTACGCTCAGCCTTTTTGGCCATCAGATGCGCTTTGAACTGAGCGCCGGTTTTCCGACCGTCACGACGAAAAAGCTTCACTTGCGCTCGATTATCCATGAACTGCTCTGGTTTTTGCAGGGAGATACCAATATTCGGTACTTGAATGACAACCGGGTGACGATTTGGGATGAGTGGGCTGATGAAAAGGGGGAGTTGGGTCCGGTGTATGGGTATCAATGGCGTTCCTGGCCGGCAACAAACGGCCGTTTCATCGACCAAATCAGCCGGCTTGTTGACAGCCTGACCCACAACCCCGACTCTCGCCGCCACATCGTTAGCGCCTGGAACGTGGCCGACATTGAGCAGATGGCGCTCCCACCATGCCACTGTCTGTTTCAATTTTATGTGGCCGAGGGGCGGCTTTCCTGCCAGCTTTACCAGCGCAGCGCCGATATTTTTTTGGGCGTGCCCTTCAACATTGCTTCCTATGCGCTTTTGACCCTGATGCTGGCCCAGGTGACGGGTTACCAACCGGGCGAATTTATCCATACGCTGGGGGATGCCCACCTTTACCTCAATCATCTGGAACAAGCAAAATTACAGCTAACCCGCGAACCGTACCCGCTGCCGCAGATGGTGCTGAACAAAGACGTTACCTCCATTTTTGACTTCCACTACGAAGATTTTGACCTGCAAAATTATCAGTCCCATCCCGCCATTGCGGCACCGATTGCTGTGTGAACGTATTGCGTAGTGCGTATACTTTTTACGCACTACGCAATAAAAGGAACCACCCTATGTCCCCCCACAAACCTCCCATTGCTTTTGTTGTGGCCATGAGCCAGAATCAGGCCATCGGTATTGATAATAGGCTGCCCTGGCGGCTGCCGGCCGATATGAAATGGTTTGTTGAAGTCACGATGGGCAAGCCGGTTATCATGGGCCGTAAAACGTATGATTCGATACCGGATCGATTTCGGCCGTTGCGGGGAAGGCATAATATTGTTGTTACCCGCAGCCGGGATTATATGGCTCCCGGCGCGACTGTTGTTCATTCTATAGAGGAAGCCCTGACCACTGCTGCGGCTGACGAGCCGGCCGAAATTATTATCGGCGGCGGCGCAGTCTTGTACGAATCCCTGCTGCCCCAGACCGACCGGCTTTACCTGACGTTGATAGCGGGCGAATTTGAGGGTGATGCTTTCTTTCCGCCGCTGGATTGGGCCCAATGGCAAGAAACGTACCGGCAGGAGCATGAGGCGGATGAGCAACACGCTTATGCCTTTACCTGGTTGATTTTACAGAGGAAACAACACGCGCCGTGGCGCACCAACAAATAGCCGTCGTGGCCGCGAATGAAAACGTAACGCAGGTTGCCAACCTGCTGCTTTTCCAGGTTAACAACCTGGGCTACATTTACAGAGGAAAAGATTAAACGATGGATGATAGACGATGGATAGTATTGGTCCTTATAGCCCTTCTCATGGCCGCTTGTTCGCGCTCGGAGCCAACGATACCGCTGCCCCACGAGATGCCGCCCTTAGAAACGGTTGTGCCCTGGCAAGCGCTGCCCGCCAGCTACAGTCTGTTAACACCAACCGACCTGGATAATGGCTGGCGCGGCGAGGCCTGTCCGGTCTCTCAGCCATTTTTTTGCCTTTACGATGGCCAATCTGAGCTGGTTGTGGCTTCTCTCTCCCTTTCCGTTTTTCCTTTGGAACGCAATGAGATTATGCGGGATCTTTTAGAAACGGAAGGGCTGGATTTGGGCCATGCTCCCCGGCCTGACGATGATGCTTATATTCGGTCAGCCCACACTGTTTTGACCCTGTTGGCTGAGGGGAACCTGGACAACGTGACACAATCTGCTGCAGCCGGCTATGCCGTTGTTCCTTTGTCCCGGCAGCCGATAGAAATTGGTCCTTTACCGGGCTTGGCGCTGGGCCACATAGTGCAGGATGAGTCCGGTAGGGTGGTTGATTATGCCCGCTTTTATGCCGCTTTTGATGGGGATGTGTTGTATTGGATGGCGCTGCTGCCAGAGGAAACGGCCGGTTTCTCTGATGCTGAAACGGCCACCGCCCAGATGACCCCGCTGGAAACGGCCGCTGTCAGCCTGCTCTCCCATCTCAAACTGCCCCCGGCCGTGGTTGTCACTGATGTGGAGCGGGTACGGGTCGAACTGCCGGCTGCTTTAACGGCCGTTCTTGGTGAAGGCGTCATTCAACTAATGCGCGGGGGTGAAACCTTTGCCGTTCGTGGTCTGAGCGAAGACGGCAAATGGTGGTATGTCGATTGTCCCCAAAGCAGCCTGGCCACAAGCTGCTGGCTGCCCAACGACACCGGTCGGGTTCGGCCACGTTAAGACGGTGAACGGTAAACGGTAAACGGTAACGGTGACCGATAACCAATTACGATAAGCCGTTGGCAATGGCCGCGCCCGTACGCCAGCCGGAAACCATGGCCCCATTGATAGAGGCATTGTCCCGATAGTCACCACAGACGTACAGCCCGGTTTCCAGACGGACCGTGCGCTGGGGTGGTTGAAGGGTAGGGGGCGGTTGGTGGGGCTGAGCGTGGCGGATACGGTAGGTGCGTAAATGTCGCCACGCACTCGTTTGGCTGCCGAACCATTCTTGTAATTCCTGACGAACGGCCGTTTCCAGGGTGGCATCATCCCCTTCAGGATTGCCTAACACAGTGACCGAAATGAGATGTTGGCCAACAGGAGCGTAGGTGCGGGCCACCCGGTCGGCTACGTGCAGATTGTTGACCAGCCCCTGCCCCATGCCATTGAGGACCAGGATTGGCTCAGTGACCGGCGGCTCGGCAGCAGCAAAATAAAGACAGGTCACGCTGCGAGAGCGAGGGGCGGCCACAGCCTGGCCCAACAAGCGTGCGGCTGCCGGCCCTTCAGTGGCCACCACCACAATTTCGGCCGTCAACGTTTCGCCGCCGGCCACTGTCACCTGACCCGGCTTGACAGCCGTTACCTCACTATGTAAGCGGACAGCCCCTTCTGGCAGCGTGGCCGCCAGTTGTAGCGGAATTTGTTGGATACCTAAAGCGGGTACGGCCGTTTTGCCCAAAGAAAACATGCGAAACAGAAATTCAAACAGCCGGCTTGATGTGTCCAGATCCCGACTCAGAAAAACGCCACCCAAAAAGGGACGGAAAAAACGCTCAATGATGCTGTCACTAAACCCTTCATCACGCAGCGCTTGCAGCGTCGTCTTCTCCGGACGTTGAAACAATTCTTCGATGCTGCCCTGTATCACTCTGGACCGCAGCAGCCCCACCCGCGCCTTATCGGCCAAGGTGCCAATAGGAGAGGTGATACCCCGTACCCCGTCCAGCGGTTCGCGCCAGGGGTCGGCCAACTTGTGCAGTTCGCCGCCATACCAGATTAATGAGCCGGAATAAAACGGCCGTAAATCCAGCCGTTCATAATCCAGCACCCGCTGCGTTTCTGGATAAGCAGTTAGCAATACCTGAAAGCCCCGGTCCAACAAAAAGCCATCCACTTCATCAGTACGGACCCGACCGCCAACGCCATCACTGGCTTCCACAATCTGAAAGGAAATTCCGTGCGCTTGCAGCTCCCGCGCACACGACAAACCGGCCAGCCCGGCCCCCACAATAATTACGTCTGTTTTGTTCATAAGAAACACCAGGTACAAATTACGAATTACGAATGATGAATTACGAAAAGTTTGTTTCCATGTAAGCGTCCAGTACCTTTAGAGACCTGCGAGGTTTTTGTACATAATTTGTGACAGTTTACTCTGGTGAAAACCTCGCAGGTCTGAACGGTTATGTTTCCATTGTACCAGAAAGGTTATTGTTTGTGTTCAAAAGATAGGCTTTTCTTGCTGCTGTTATGGTGACATGATAACATCTGCAACATGATTCAATCGTTTGCATCTAAAGAGACGGAGAAGATATTCAAGGGGCAGGTTTCAAGAAAACTACCACTTGATATTCAAAAAACAGCTCGTCGAAAATTGCTTTATTTGGAAGATGCAGATGATTTACAAGACTTGTTGGCACCCCCTGGTAATCGTCTGGAAAAGTTGCGAGGCGACCGGGAAGGCCAATATAGCATCCGTATTAATGATCAGTGGCGCATTTGCTTTCGCTGGCAAGATAATTACGCTTATGATGTGGAAATAGTTGATTATCATTAAGCAAGAGGATACAACAATGGAAAGACTGCCGCCGGTACATCCAGGTGAAGTGTTATTTGAAGATTTTATGAAGCCTTTAGGCTTGAGCCAATATCGGGTTGCCAAAGATATTGGTGTAACGTCAATGCGTATCAGCCAGATTATAAAGGGTAAGCGGGCCGTGACAGCCGATACCGCCATGCGACTGGCCCACTATTTTGGCACAAGTGCTACTGTGTGGATAAGATTACAGGCACGCTATGATTTGGAGATGGCTGAATTAGAGTATGGCGAACAGATCAAGCAAGAAGTCAAAACATTAGACCGCAGCCAATTTCCGACAGCAGTTTGACTAAAATTTCAACTACAGCGCGTGGCAACGACGCACTACGAGATAATAATGACTAACGACAATACACCTTCTAACTTTATACGCACTCTTATTGATGAGGATATGGCTTCGGGTAAATATAACGGCCGTGTTCACACCCGCTTTCCGCCAGAGCCAAACGGCTATCTCCATGTTGGCCACGCTAAATCGATCTACCTCAACTATGGCCTGGCCCAGGATTATGGCGGCCAGTTTAATTTGCGCTTTGATGATACCAACCCTGTCAAAGAAGAGCAGGAATATATCGACGCCATCATCAAAGATATCCAGTGGCTGGGGGCCGATTGGGAAGATCGCCTTTTTTACGCCTCCGACTACTTCCCGCAGTTGTATCAGTGGGCCATTCAGCTTATTAAAGCAGGCAAAGCCTATGTCGACGACCTGAGCGCGGATGAAATCCGGGCCTACCGGGGCACGTTGACCGAGCCGGGCAAAAACAGCCCTTACCGTGACCGCGCCATAGCCGAAAATCTGGATCTCTTTGAGCGCATGAAAGCAGGGGAATTCCCTGACGGCAGCCGCGTTCTACGGGCCAAAATTGACATGGGTTCGCCCAATATTAACCTGCGCGATCCGGTCATGTACCGTATTTTGCATGAGGCCCACCCCCGCACCGGCACAGAGTGGTGCATTTACCCCATGTACGACTGGGCGCACGGCCAGTCTGACTCCATCGAGGGCATCACCCATTCCATCTGCACCCTGGAATTTGAGAACAATCGCCCCCTGTATGAATGGTTTTTGGAGCAGTTGGACATTTACCGACCGCAGCAGATTGAATTTGCGCGGGGCAATGTCTCGCACACGGTGATGAGCAAGCGTAAGCTGCTGCGCCTGGTGCAGGAGGGCCACGTCAGCGGCTGGGATGATCCCCGTATGCCCACCCTGAGCGGACTGCGCCGGCGCGGTTACACGTCGGAGGCCATCCGACATTTTTGGGAGACGGCCGGCGTGGCCAAAGCCAACAGCGTCATAGAACTGGCCAGGCTGGAAAGCACCATTCGAGATGATTTGAACTGGCGCTGCCCTCGGGCCATGGCCGTGTTGGACCCCCTTAAACTGGTGGTGACCAACTATCCGGCAGACAAAACAGAATGGTTTGATGTGCCTGACTATCCCCAGGATCGGGAAAATGAGGCCGGGCGCCAGATTCCGTTTAGCCGGGAACTGTACATTGAGCGCGAGGATTTTATGGAAGAGCCGCCGCGCAAATTTTATCGCCTGGGGCCGGGGCGTGAGGTCCGTTTGTTAGGGGCTTACTATGTGACCTGTACTAATTTTGTGACCAACGAGGCGGGTGAGGTGGTGGAGGTTCATTGTACCTATGACCCTGAATCGAGTGGTGGCTCAACACCAGACGGCCGTAAAGTACGGGGAACGATCCATTGGGTATCGGCCGTTCACGCAGTTGAGGCTGAGGTTCGACTGTACGAGACGCTGTTCACCCAGGCCGACCCCGAAGATACCCCGGAAGGGGAAGAGTTTATTTACCATCTGAACCCCGACTCGCTGCAAGTTGTGACCAATGCCAAACTGGAGCCGAGCCTGGCAGCGGCCGGGGTGGGCGACAAGTTCCAGTTTATGCGCCAGGGTTATTTTGCCGTCGATCCCGATTCTACGCCGGAGCAGCCGGTATTTAATCGCACTGTCACCCTCCGTGACACCTGGGCCAGAATGCAGTCTTAATAGTTTATAGTCTGGCAACCCCATCTTTTGCCGGACTATAAACATAAAATGATCGCAATTTATACGGCACGATAGCCCTACTCCCTTTATCATTTGTTGATGCAAATGTTTATGTAGGGAGTGGCATTGATGTGGAGCGGGTTTGAACTTTATTTACCTTTGTTATTGGCAAGTGGGGCGATAGTCAGCTTTGTGCTGCTGTTGGTCCAGGTGCGAAAACGGCTGTGGCCCTCCACACGAGGTAAAAAACGGCCGTTTATCTCACCCAGCCAGGAATTGTCTGTAGCAGCTTTGCCCCCCTACCAAAACGGCCATACGCGGCATTCCCTCTCTTTAGCTCCTACGACTACCACGTTTTCTGAAACCTGGTTCAATCAGCTCAAAAGATCTTCGGTCGATGAGCAGTTTCGCCTTCTGTCGGCCCTTTCCGCGGAACGGCGTAACCAGTTTATTGACGGTCTGACTTTTGAGGCCCAGGCTGAGCTGTGGGCCATACTGCCTTTAGAAACATGGGCCATCTGGCTGACAAACAATACCCCCTTGCTGCCTCAAGAACAGAGAGAGCTTTACCAGGTACTTGTTTTCTGTAACCATTATTTTCGTGTCTGGGCGGCCCAATGTGATGAACTCAGTTCAACGCAGCAGTCCCGCCTATGGACACGATTGGACCTGGGCCAGCAAGAGATATTGTGGCAGCGGCTTTCTTTGCTGCGTCGTATTCTACTGCGCCAACAAGCACAGCGGCGGCAGCAGTTGACCACCTGGCGCCAGCTTGTACCGGCGGCGCAGGTAAAGCTGTGGCTGACGCTCAACCAGACAGAACGATTGACGTTGTGGGAAGGCTATCCCCCGTATTTTTGGACCCGGCTGTGGCTGGCCCTTGACACTGATCTGCGAACCCAATTTTGGGAGAGCCTGGATGCGGCGCAGCGGCGGCGTTTGCGTCGCTACCTGCAAAAAACAGGTTAATAGTGAGCCTTTGTGGCCACCTTGGTGGGCAAGATAAACGTGAACTTAGAGCCAACCTCCGGCTCACTGTCTACCCAAATGCGGCCGCCGTGCATCTCGACAAATGTTTTGACGATGCACAGGCCAAGCCCGGTTCCGCTGTTAGCCTGGACTACTTCATGATCAACACGATAAAATCGCTCGAAGATATGGGGTAAATCATCCTGGGATATGCCCACACCACTGTCTTTTACATACACTTCTATGGCATTGGCAATAACCCGTAGGCCAATAGAAATTTGCCCTTCTTCGGTGTAGGCAATGGCGTTACCAACCAGGTTTATGAGAACCTGAGTAATACGGTCGCCGTCAACCTGAACCGGGGGCAGGTCTGGTGGCGCTTCCAGCTTTAGGCTTAGCCCTTTGTCTTGGGCGGGGACCAGCAGCGTTTCTATTACTTCCTGGGCCAATTTAGCCAACTGCACCTGGCGCAAGTTTAATTCTACCGTGCCGGCTTCGATGCGCGAGATATTTAGCAGGTCGCTGATGAGTAAAGAGAGACGCTCGGCATTGCGCCCGATAATTTGTAAGAGGTGTATTTGCTGCGCGGTTACCGGCCCCCCTGTCCCTTTTTGTAATAAATCAGTATAGCCTTTGATAGAAGTCATAGGCGTACGCAGTTCGTGAGATACATTGGATATGAACTCCGATTTGGCCCGGTCTGCTTCCACTTCTTTGGTAATATCGCGCAGGACGATAACAACGCCAATGGCCTGGTCGGTGGGGGTGAAGGCGGTGGTGAGGCGTGTATTGAGGATACGGCCGTTTCGTTTCAGTATGCCTTCATAACCAATACTGCCTACAGCGGCTGATTTTGATTGCGGCGGCTGCACCAGCCTAAACAGGCGCAACAGTTGTGTGCCTCCTTCCGGCTCAAAAGCAGTCAACATACTGTCAATCGGCTGTCCCACCAAGGCCTGGCTTTTTTGTCCCAGGATGGCCTCTGCGGCCGGGTTGACCAGCAAGATAAAGCCCTCATGATCTGTGGCTACAACCCCATCGGCAATTGAAGAAAGAATAGCCTGTTTTTGACTGGCCTCAATTTCCTGCATGTGCAGCGTGGCCGCCAGTTTAGCCGTTCGGTTGGCAATGCGCCGCTCTAACGTTTGGTTAAGCCCGTTTACTTCTTCGTATAGCTGCCCATTCTGAACCGCGATAGCCGTCTGCTGGGCCACCGCCTGGATCAACTCCAGATCCTGACTCATCTTGCTATCCGGCCCGTGCAAGGTCATCACCCCAATGAGCCGCTCTTGGGCCACAAGGGGCACAACGATCAGACCGGTCGTGTTGGTCCACGTGAGCAGTTGCTGGTCAGTTGTGCTTGCTGTTGTTTTGGCGACAACAACAGTTTCTTGTCGGGCCAGGGCCTGGGCCAGCGCCGCGCCAGGTTCTAGGGGGAAGGAAATGGCCGCCGGCGGTTTGGGTGGGGACAGCCCATAGCTGGCCTCAACTTGAAGCGAGTTTTCATGCAGAAGCCAGACAATACTGCTTTGAGCAGTCGTCACCTTAGTGAGCTGCCGGGCAGCCTCGTGTAAAATCTCTGTGACATTGAGATTTTGACTAAGCTGGCGCGATATATCGTATAGTGATTGAAGCTGCACCAGGGCCATTTCAGCTTCTTCAGTAACGGCCGCTAACTCATGGGTAATGCCTTCCATTTGTTGAATGCGCGTTTCCAGAGTTGTGGGCAGTTGGTGGTTAGAGTCTACCATACCGGTTTATCCATTAGAATTGTATCTATACAGGTTATCTGAAGACCGGCGAGGTTTGTTTTAGCATCCGTTTATTGCCAACACTCGTGGAGTAAACCTCGCCGGTCAAGATAGTCACTTAGAATTTATCCGTTAGAAGCATTAGGCTGTTGGTTCGTTAAGATCATCTGGTTCATCTCTTTTAAGAACTGGATGCTAACTGAATAATTCTCAGCCCGCTCTTTTACTTCTGTATAATGTTGGGCGTTATTAAGGGCAAAGGCCAATTGATTGGCGATCATATCTAGCAGACGTACCTGTCGTGGCTGCCAGTCATGGGGGCAGCGCATGGCGGTACACAGCACGCCTACCAGATGCTGCTCTTCCTGGCCATCCCGTTTTTCGGGGCAGGTCAAGGGAACGGCTGCCACTGCCTGCACATTTTCTAAGGCCAATAAAGCGTGACAGCGCCTATCGGTGACCGCTATCTCATGGAGATAAACCGCCTTGTTATGGCGGGCTATGCTGCCTTCCAAGCCATCTCCCCATGAAATTTGTGACAGGGCCAGCCGATAAGCTTTGTTTAACTGATCATGGGCTTGCAGACGCAAGCGGGGAGAACGGGTTGGCGATGCATCAACTACATAGAGCCAGCTCAATTCTGTTTGCAGCAGGCTGCTTGTTTGGGCCAATACCTGGTCTAGCACGGAGGTTACGTTCAAGGTGCGGGTGAGCAGGTTTGAAATGCTGTTTAATGTAGCCAGGTCTGTCGTGTGGCGTTCTACTTCTTCTTCGGCGGCCATGACAGCCCCTAATAACTGTTCCAGGTCGTCGTCTGAGGCCTGCCGTGCCAGCGGTGGAATATGTATGTTATGGGTGGGCAGGGTGGGGACAGAAGGCAGATTTTTTAGCAGCGGCAGTAGTTTTCGAGCGGCAGTGTGTAAGGGGGGAAGGTAGTCGGCCGTAAACGCATCCGGCTCGGCAGCAGCCACCAGAATAACCTGACTGAATTCCGCTTGCTGATGAAAGCAGGCAGCCAACAAGGAGCGGGCACCCTCTTCCACCAGGCCGGTTAACAGCGGGAAGTTGTTTGGCAGCGCCAGCAGGTTTTTAATCAACAAATTTTGTTTTAACAAGGAGCGGAAGGGAAAAGCCTGGTTGGATAAAGGGAGGCGGGCAAAGCTGCTGGTAAACAAGGGAGAGAGGCCATAGCCGGCTGCCAGGATAACGTCTGGCTGGGCGGATGTATGGCGAATGGTAAAAACAATGCCCATCGAGCCGTTGATTGTGGTAATGGCCTGGGCCAAGTGGGCTTGCAGCGGCGGGATAATGGGTAAATTTTCGGTGGTCTGGAGGCTGGCCCTTAGGTCTGTGTTGGCCGGCAGATGTTTGCTGGTTAACAATGTTTCGGCCATGTGCCATAATTTTTCGCGTAAATGGAGGGAGGTGAGGGCAACGGCCGTTACCTGCGCCACCGCTAACAGTCCGTGCAAATCGGCCGGGGAAAAATGAACTTTATCGCGAATAACCGCTACCAGCGCGCCTAATAATTGATCACCCACCTGCAGCGGTAAACTAACCAGACTATTTATCTGGCTGGTTTGTAACAACAACACCTCATCCTGACTGGAGGAAGGGCCTTGTTCCAACAATACACCTTTGCCGTTAACCAAATTTGTCATCAAAATGACGGCCTCTGTATTAAAGCACTTACCGGTTAGCACATTTACCAGAGTTGAAGCAAGCCCTTTGTGTGTGCCCAATGTCAACTTCTGGGAATCTGGTTCTATTAAAACAATGGCACCGCCCTGCGCTTTTGTAACCGCCAATGATTGTTTGAGCGCAAATTCGAGCAGCGTTGCCGGGTCGGTCAAGCGGCTGGCCTGGTAAGAGAACGTCGTTATGGCTTTGATGACCTTATTACGATTTTCAATTTCCAATCCGGCCAGACGCAGCGAACTGCGATATTGTTTCACTCTATCCTGATGTGAATGGGGATAGAGGTCTGGTTTTGTATTTTTGAACCAATCGGTAAGAGACATAAGCGTTACTGCTGCCTGATAGTCGGAGATGTCGCGAGGCGACTGCTAACAAAATCAGTTAACTTGGCGAGAATAAAGCAACTATTTTATAGAGGCTTTTACCAGAGGTCAAACCTTTTGTCCTACCTAACACGGTTTTTCAGTTGTCACTGTAGCCGCGGTTTCCTAACCGCGC
>JAWOIM010000233.1:0-7326 GCA_046484685.1 Chloroflexota bacterium
ATTATGAACTCATATGATTAAGGGAGCTCTTTGGGAATTTGCGGGGTTTAGTCGTATTCCGTATTGCGTATTCCGTAAGTCTCTCTGATTACGCAACACGAAATACGCAATACGCTTTATCAATCCCCTTTCGGCAAGCTCAAAGCCTGCACTGAACAACGTGAAGTGGCAAGCTCTAAAATTCTGTAGACTCATTAAGGATAAACAATGACCCATGAAATGGCCCATGACACCATCATCATCCTCGATTATGGCTCTCAATATTCCCAGTTGATTGCGCGGCGGGTGCGGGAGGCCAATGTGTACAGCCACCTGCTCTCCTGGCGCACGCCGGCAGCCGAGGTGCTGGCCCTACAGCCCAAGGGCTTCATTTTGAGCGGTGGTCCTAACAGCGTTTATGATGAGAATGCCCCTCAACTGCCCGCTTATATAGTGGAAAGCGGCCTGCCGGTTCTGGGCATTTGTTACGGGATGCAGTTGTTGGCCCACCGCTTGGGTGGTCAAGTAGCCGGCAGCCGCAAGCGGGAATATGGGCAGGCCGATCTGATTGTTGACCGGCCCGATAATCCGCTGTTTGCTCAATGGCAGGGGGGTGGGGCGCTATCGGCAGCGCCAGCGGCCCGCCCTGAACGAACGCCAACGGCCGTTCTCATGAGTCACGGTGATAAAGTTGAGCGCCTGCCGCCCGGCTTTGTCCCCCTGGCCCACACCGCCAACGCCCCTTACGCTGCTGCTGCCGACCTGACCCGCGCTTATTATGCGGTCCAATTCCATCCCGAAGTGGTCCATACGCCCCAGGGCAGCCTGCTGCTGCGCAACTTTGTGCAGCAAATCTGCGGCTGCTCAGCCGACTGGACCCCGGCCCACGTCATTGATGAACAGGTAGCCCAGATTCAGGCACAGGTGGGCCAGGGCCGGGTGCTGCTGGGGTTAAGTGGTGGCGTTGATTCGGCCGTGGCTGCCGCCCTTATCCAGCGCGCTGTGGGTGACCAGTTGACCTGTATTTTTGTGGATCATGGCCTGCTGCGCCAGGGCGAGGCGGGGCAGGTGGTAGAAACCTTTGAACGGGAGCAGGGCATGAAATTAGTGGCGGTCAACGCCGTCGAGGAGTATATGGAGGCGCTGCACGGCATTACCGATCCCGAAGCCAAGCGGCGCATCATTGGTGAAAAGTTTGTCCGTATTTTTGAACGGGAGGCAGGCAAGCTGGGCCGTTTTGACTTTTTGGCCCAGGGAACCATCTACCCCGACGTCATCGAAAGCGCGGGTAAGGGGCGGGAGGAGGCGCACCTCATCAAGACCCACCACAACGTGGGCGGCCTACCTGATGATATCGATTTTGAACTGGTTGAACCGCTGCGGCTGCTCTTTAAGGATGAGGTACGCCGCTTGGGCACGGCCCTTGGCCTGCCGGACAGCATTGTCTGGCGGCAGCCTTTTCCGGGGCCGGGTCTGGCCATTCGCTGCCTGGGGGAAGTGAGCTGGCAGCGGCTGGAACGGCTGCGCCAGGCAGACAGCATCTTTATAGAGGAATTGGCCCAGGCCAACATGCTGCGCGACGATACGCAGCAGGCGTTTGCCGTCCTGCTGCCGGTTAAAAGTGTGGGGGTGATGGGCGACGGCCGTACCTATGAAGAAGTGATTGCCCTCCGCGCTGTCACCACCGAAGATTTTATGACGGCCGATTGGGCCAGGCTGCCCACCGATCTGCTGGCCCGCGTCAGCCGCCGTATTGTCAATGAGGTACAAGGCGTTAACCGCGTCGTTTTTGATATTACCTCCAAGCCGCCGGGCACCATTGAGTGGGAGTGAGTGGAGAAGTACAAAGTAAGAAGTAGAAAGTAGAAAGTAAGAAGTGAGCAGTAAGTAGTGAGAAGTGTAGCGGTTGATGGCGCAACTAGAAAGAATGATCTGCGTATTGTGTTACAGGCGCAAAACCTGAAAAGTAAAACCTGACGCGCCAATTACAATGCTTACAACTGTGCAGCCTTGCAACTTTGCAACTCCGCAACTTTGCAACCCTGCACCATCCAGGAGGATTAAGATGGACTTTGGTAAATTGCTCTCCCGTTCTTGGGAAATTGTGTGGAACAATAAGTTCCTATTTGTATTGGGCCTGTTGGCTGCCTTGGGCAGCGGCGGTGGCAGCGGCGGCGGCAACAACTTTAACTTTAACAGCAATGATTTTAATGATTTTAATGTGCCGGGCGATTTGGCCAGCCAGGTCCAACTCTTTTGGAGCCAATATGGCTTACTGGTTATGGCGGGCGTTTGTATTTTGCTGTTGATCGGGATTGTTATCTGGTTGATCAGCCTGACGGCCCAGGCGGGCCTGATTGACGCCGTGGACCGCATTGATGATGGGCAAACCAGCTCCTTTGGCGAAGCCTGGGCGGCCGGTGCCGGCAAGCTGCTGTCCCTGGTGGGGCTTAGTCTGCTGTTGGCGGTCCCCTTTTTGCTGGTTGCTGTGTTAGGCCTAGGGGTTGGTGTTGGGGCCGCGGTAAGTGACGGTGGTGGCATTTTTGGCTTGTTTGGCATTCTAGTGGTCTGTTTGGCCTGTTTACTGGTTCCGCTGGCCTTTTTCCTGCAAATCTTGTATCCCTTTGCCCAGCGAGCCATCGTTCTGGAAGAGTCCGGCGTGGTAGCCAGCCTTAGTCGAGGTTGGCACCTCATGCGCGAAAATGTAGGGGATGCGCTTGTTTTGATCGTGATTGCCATTGCCATTACTTTTATCTATGGTTTGCTATCTATTATTGTCATGATCCCTGCCGCCCTTCTGCTGTTGGGGCCGGCCCTGGCGGCCGGTTTCATGACCGGTGAATTTGGGGCCATGACTATCGTCTTGGGTGCCGGTGGGCTGGTTTGTTTTATCGCCTTCGCAGCGGTGGTGAATGCCATTCTAATCACCTACCGTTCCACGTTCATGACGTTGGGTTACAAACATCTGGCGGGCATGTACCCCAACAAGAAGCTGGATCTGCCAGAGACCAATGAGTGGTAAACGGTAACGGATAAAGGGTCTTCAGGATTTTAGAGCTTGCCGAAAGGGGATTGACAACAGCTATTGCGTATTTCGTATTGCGTAACCAGAAAGAATTACGGAATACGCAATACGGAATACGACTAAACCCCGCGAGTTCTTAGAGAGCCCGGATAACCAGTTACTATTCACGGATGCTCGATTACGGCCGTATCTTCACGCACAGCGCCGCTTTATTATGGCAGCAGCGACGGGCCATCTGGCCTGTCCTGCTGCTTTATGGGTTGAGCGGGCTGGCGCTGGGCCTGCTCAATTTTTGGCTGGCCTTTGACACGCGCCTGGCGGTATTGGCTGAGCCTGACCTATTAATCGAGCAACTGATGGTGATGGAGCCGCTGGCGCCCGCCCGGATATGGCCCTGGTTTACGGCCGTTCTCACCATTGCCTTCTTCTACTGGCTGCTCATCACCTTTGCCGAAGGCGGTCTGGTGGGGGCCGTGCTGAGCAGCAGCCAGCAGCCGGGAGAACGGTTGACAAAAGCGGCCGTTTTCCGCTGGGGACGCCGGTTGTTGTGGCGCTTCCTGGCGATTGACGCCATTATTTTCATCCCCCCTTTTCTGCTGCTGCTGTTGGCCCTGATCATTCCCTCGGCCACGCTGCTGAGTGCGGCCGCCCTCGATCCGCAGACGGTTACCTATGAACTGCTGGCTTTTATGCTGCTGGTTGGGGTGTCCTGCGCCTGTTTGCTGCTCTGCCTGGCGCTGCCCCTGCTGCCCCTGACCCTGCTGTGGCGCACGTTGGCCTTGCGTGAAACGGCCGTGGCCTCGCTGGCGCAGCAAGGCCCAACGCCCACTGTTCGCGCCGCTATCAGACAATCCCTTCAGACTGCCCGCAGCCACCCGACCGAGATACTCATCCTGGCCCTGTTGCTGTGGGGGGGTGTCCTGACGGCCCACTTGCTGCTCAGCACCCTTTCCTGGCCCCTCCTGGCCCTGCTTACGACCTTGCCCGTTAGCCAGAGCGCCCCGCTGGGCCTGCTGCTCACCCTTTTGCGAGCCATCCCCCAGGCCCTTGTCCAGACCTACTTTATTATCGCCTGGACGGTGGCCTATATGGCCTTAACTGAACAAGTGAAAAGTAAGAAGTAAGTAGTAAGAAGTAAAAACTTTCTACTACTTACTTTCTACTACTTACTTTCTACTTGATCTTCTCTGGAGCACACCAATGACCCGACTTGGCGTTGATACCGGCGGTACCTTTACCGATTTTGTCCGGCTGGATGAAAACGGCCGTTTTCACATTCACAAACAGTTGAGCACCCCTCACGATCCGGCGGTCGCTATTCTGAGTGGTATCGACCAGTTAGCCATTCCCCCGGAAGACGAAGTGGTCCACGGCAGCACGGTGGCCACCAACGCCCTCCTGGAACGGCGCGGGGCACGGACGGCCTTGATTACCACGGCCGGTTTTACCGACGTCCTGGCCATTGGCCGCCAGAATCGGCCCGACCTGTACGCCCTGGTTCCGCAAAAGCCGCCGCCGCTGGTGCCGCGCCGCTGGTGCTTTGGCCTCCATGAACGGATCACAGCCCAGGGGGAGGTGCTGCTGCCGCTCGATCTGGCTGAACTGGATCCCATTGTGGCCCAACTGGACGCCGACGGGATTGAGTCGGTGGCCGTTTGCCTCCTCTTTTCTTTCCTTCATCCGGCCCATGAGCAGGCCGTTGGCGCCTATTTGCGCCGGGCACGCCCTGATCTGCACGTCTCCTTGTCGGCCGATATTTTGCCCGAATACCGGGAGTATGAGCGCACGGCCACCACCGTGATCAACGCTTATGTGGCCCCGCTGATGGCCCGCTATCTGGCCCGGCTGCGCCAGGGCGTGGCCCCCCGCCGGCTGACCATTATGCAGAGTAACGGCGGCGTCATCAGTGCCGCAACGGCCGGGGCGCAGGCGGCCCGTACCGCTCTCTCCGGTCCGGCGGGGGGTGTGGTCGGGGCGC
This sequence comes from Chloroflexota bacterium, assembly GCA_046484685.1. Classification (GTDB taxonomy): domain Bacteria; phylum Chloroflexota; class Anaerolineae; order Promineifilales; family Promineifilaceae; genus SLGK01. The sequence continues at coordinate 4,983 of JAWOIM010000233.1, forward strand.
GCTTTGTGGCCCGGCAAGCGGCGCAGGCGGCCGGGCAGAGCGAGTTTGAGCAGCTAATCACCTTCGACATGGGCGGAACCAGTACCGATGTAGCCCTGTGCCCCGGCCGGCTGCCCACCACGGCCGAAGGGGAGATTGGCGGCTTGCCCCTGCGCCTGCCCATCATTGACATTCACACGGTGGGTGCAGGCGGCGGCAGCCTGGCCTATGTAGATGCGGGCGGTGCCCTACACGTCGGACCGCAAAGTGCGGGTGCCGATCCGGGGCCGGCCTGTTACGGCCGTTCTCCCACCAATCCCCCGCAGCCCACCGTCACCGATGCCAACCTGCTGCTTGGCCGGCTGGCTGCCGATCACTTTTTGGGCGGCACCATGCGCCTGGATGAAGCGGCCGCCCGGCAGGCTTTGATTCCGCTGGCCCAGTCGATGCAGGTGGCCACGCCGGAACTGGCCGCCTGGGGGGTTGTGGCCCTGGCCAATGCCCATATGGAGCGGGCCATCCGTCGTATTTCGGTGGAGCGGGGCCACGATCCGCGCCACTTTACGCTGGTGGCCTTTGGCGGGGCCGGTCCGCTGCACGCGGCCGACCTGGCGCGCCAGTTACACATTCCGCGCGTCCTGATTCCGGCCGTGCCCGGCGTACTGTCGGCGCTGGGCATGCTGGTGGCCGTGCCCACCAAGGATTATTCGCGCACGGTGCTGCACCCGGTGGCAGAGGCAGATACGGCCGTTTCCCCCTGGCTGCGTGCCTATTTTAAGCCCTTGGCAGAACGGGCCACTACGGAAATGGCCGCCGAAGGCCACGCGGTAGAGAACGTGACGCTGCACCACCATCTGGACATGCGCTACCTGGGCCAATCCCACGAACTCACTATTTCCCTGGCAGAAATTAACCACAGAGAGCGCGGAGGACGCAGAGAAAAAGAGGAAGAGTTGATCGAGTTGTTTCATAAGGCTCATGAACGACGTTATGGATATCGACAAGAGTCGGCGGCGGTAGAACTGGTGACGGTGCGGGTAACGGCCGTGGCCGGTGAACGGGAGGCGGTGATCCCTGATCCGTCAACCGATTCCCCACCCCCCACTCCCCACTCCCCAACCCCCAATCCCCAATCCCCAACCCCCAATCCCCACTCCCCACCCCCCAATCCCCACTCCCCAACCCCCATCACCCACAAACCCGTCTGGTTTGAGCAGCGCCCCCGGTCCACGCCTCTGTTTGACCGCGAAGCGCTGCGGCCGGGAATGCGCCTGCCGTCACCGGCCTTGGTGGTGCAGTATGATACGACGACGGTCATTCCGCCGGGCTGGGAAACGGCCGTTGACCGTTACGGGAATCTGATATTAGAATATGGTATGTGAAACGGAAAACGGGGAACGAAAAACGGGAAACGAAAAACGGAATGGGCAGAGGACACCGCAGCCCGTGCTGAACAGCGTGAAGGAGGAATGAATGAAATTCCATCGTCTATCGTCCATCGTCCATCGTCTATTTTCGAAACGGTTTAGCTGGCTGTGGGTGATTATTTTCTTGGGGGTGGCCGGCTGCACGCCGGTTGAAAGCGAGCCGTTAATGGTGACCCGCCCCCCGCAAGCGGCCACGCAGGTTGTGACAGAAACGGCCGTGGTCAATACCGCCACACCCAGCCCCACAACGGCCGTTTTTCCGCTTACGGCTACGCCACCGGCCACCCCGGCCCCAGATGCTACCCCAACGTCGACCCGCTTGCCGCGAGTATCTGTGTTTGAACCGCCAACCCGCATATATTTGCCAACCATAACGCCCTATCCTTTTGAGCGGCCGGCCGGCTGTTTTCCCCCTGATGAACAACCTGAAAATTATCCAGCAGATTACAAAGATCGCTGGAAAGCCTGTACCGACCTGCGCAGTTCACCTGACGGGGAATGGACGGCCGTTTTGGTTGGCCCCGACTTTTGTGGTTTCAACGTTGGTTTATACCATGGCCCAACCGGTGACTTTACCATTTATGAATATGGGGGAGCCAAATATTATGAATTTTTGTCCGATAACCGGTTGTTAATAGCGTGGGGCAGTTGTTCCAACTCTGTCCTGGACATCCTCGATCCCGTTAGCGGTGAAGCCGACCGCTTAGGCAATGGTTCTATGCCACGTGCCTGGAACGAAGCCCGTACCGCCTTTATTTCGATTTTCGGTGGTTGGACGGTCAATTACAATTTTGCCGTTTACAGTGTAGAGACCAACCGGGCTTTGGCCCGTGGTGAACTTGCCTCCAACGGCCTGATTTTTTGGATCGAAGACCCTACCTATATTCTTTATGAGGTGGGTGATTATACGCTTCACCAGACCCCCGACTATAGCGAGG
>JAWOIM010000245.1:0-5188 GCA_046484685.1 Chloroflexota bacterium
ATTAAGCCCCCTCTCTTACCAAGATTTGCTATCAATATGTGTAAGTTAGATAAGATGTCCTCCGCACTATATTTCATCACCTTTCTCTCAATTATCCAAGTGTGGTAACATAAGCAACAGGTTGGAAGCTCACATCAGACTGATTTGAAGATGTTTGTAACTCTCTCTGGAGAAGCAAGGCTCTTAGTATGGCCAGCATTGTGCTTGAGAAAAGCTCGTCTTCTAACTTGGTAGATACTGTGTTAAAAGTCAAGCGGCAGTTACTAAAAAGACAATTGAACTCTGTGAGCTTTGCTGTTTTGTGTCTGGAACAGGTTCCTACCTGTTAGATGACTACTGTATCATTGGCAGGGGCAAATGCAAGTACTTTTTGTCAGCAATTGTGGGTAATACGATTTTCAACTTCTTGGAAAATAATCGGATGATTGCTCAAACTAAGCGTTTACTAGCTGCACCAATATTTGCGGATGAAGATAAAACGCGGTTAGCATCTTTACTCAACATCACTCTGTATGCCACGCTGATTATTAACCTCCTTTACAGTGCCAGCCTCTTGTTTACGGTTCCTGAACCGGCGCTTAACCTTGTGGCCAATGCCATCCTATTTTTGCTGCAGCTCTGTGCATTACTCTTCATGCGCCGGGGGCAAGTTCATGCAGCCAGCTTTATTCTGGTTGGGACCATCTGGCTCTATGGAAATTTTGTCATCCTGTTTTTCGGCGGCTCCCAGAGCCCGGCGGTCATTATTTATTCGCTGGTTATCGTTATCGCCGGACTTCTTCTGGGGGGGCGCACGGCCATTGTCCTGGCGATAGCCAGCATGTTAGCCGTTTTTTTGCTGCTTTACATTGAACTTAACGGTTACTTACCCCCTTCCCTAATACCTATTACGCCGGTTTACACTTGGGTGGCTTCCATGATGGGCATCATAATCATGGCCATTCTGTTATACCTGGCGACTCAAAGCCTCAGTGATGCCCTTGCCAATGCACGCCGCAGCGCCAAAACTTTAGCCGAAAAGAACCGGCAACTTGAGGAAGTACAGACAGTACTGAAAGAAAGAGTTCTAGAACTTAAGCAAGCGGAACTGGCCCTACGTGCTAGTGAGGAGCGCCTGCGCACAGTTGTCAATAATGCCCCAATTATTATCTGGGGTGTCAATCGTCAGGGTATTCTGACGCTCTTGGAAGGGAAAACGTTGGAACAAATCGGTTTTCGGCCGGAAGAATTTGTTGGTTTATCGATATTTGACATTACCGATACTCGTGTGCCCCAGTTGGGCAAACAATTTGAACAAGCCCTGCAGGGTGAGAGCCTGACCACAATTGAGCATATGCGTGGCCGGACGCTGGAAATGCGCTACTCGCCGTTAATGGACGAAGATGGTCAGGTTAGCGACGTTATTGGCATCGCTATTGATATTACCGAGCGCCAGCATGCTGAAGAGATGTTGTTTCAGGCGCAAAAGCTGGAAAGCCTGGGTATATTGGCCGGCGGTATTGCCCATGATTTCAACAATTTGCTGGTCGCCATACTCGGTCAGACTTCGCTGGCTCAAAAGAAATTGCCACCAGACCATCCTGCATATCTACATTTAGACAAAGCGGTAAGCGCCATTGAAAAAGCTGCTTCCCTGGTTCGCCAGATGCTTTCCTACTCAGGTCGCAGCCAACTCAAGATAGAATCTATTGATTTGAATAGGCTCATTGAGGACAATATCCACTTATTCCAGGCGTCTCTCCCCAAGAATGTCGTGCTGCGTACAGAGTTACAGGCTGGTCTACCTTTAATTGAGGGAGATTGGGGTCAAATGCAGCAGGTCATCATGAACCTGATAATCAACGGGGTTGAGGCAATTGGCCAGAAAGCGGGTACAGTTATCGTCACCACCAGTACAGAAGAAATGGATATGAATAGGGAGAGGAATGACCAATGGATTTGGTCCGATAGTTTGTCAACAGTAAAGCAGTGGATATCCCTGGAGGTCTCCGATAACGGGCAGGGAATGGATGAGAAAACCGTAACCAGAATTTTTGATCCTTTCTTTACAACCAAGCCCAAAGGTCACGGACTGGGCCTGGCTGCAGTTTTAGGCATACTACGCAGCCATCAGGGTAGCGTGCAAGTACAGAGTAAACCGGACGGCGGAACAACTTTTAAGCTTCTGTTTCCGGCGGGTGGCGAATCAAGTCAGGTTATTGAATCGTCCGGCATGCAGGTGTCAACGGCCGGACAGCACCTGGTTCTGGTTGTAGACGATGAACAACCGGTACGTGAGGCCATTAGCGACATTTTGGAAGACCAGGGTATGCAGTTACTTATGGCCGCCGATGGTCAGACAGCTATCCAACTGCTACAGGAGTATTCCGAGGAGATTGACCTGGTTTTGTTAGATCTGTCTATGCCCGGTATGGGTGGTGAGGAAGTTTTGCAAGAGATGCGCAAGATTAACCCAACCATCCGTGTTATTCTCTCATCTGGATATGACAAAAACGACGTGTTGCACCGCATGCGAGATCAGCCGTTAAGCGGATTTATTCAAAAGCCCTACACCCTGGAGGCGCTCATTGAAATTGTGCAGCAGAATTTGACTTCACCTGATTGAATCGGGGCCGTTTCCATTCGCAGCAGGAGAAAAGGAGAAGGAAACGGTCGTACCGTTACCTACCGGCTGTGCCCTATTTTCGTCACAGTCGTTAGCGGTACCCGCCAGTTCAGCCTCACTCACCCATGCTACTACCGGAGCAGCGATGAAAGACCTCACCTTCCAGGTCGCCCTCAACCAACGCTACCGTGACAAGGTCAAGCCCGGCGACGGCCATTTCTGGAAGTTCAAGATGACCTTTCAGAAAACCCGCCTCACCCTGCCCAAGCTGCTGCTGGCCATCCGCCAGGGCTACGCCTGGACAGCCCCCCACCGCCGCATCCGCCACCACCGGCCCCGCAGGGCCAAGCCCCACTACCGCACCACCTACCGTGTCAAGGCCAACGTGATCAGCAGCCAGCTATTGGCCCTCGATAGTGACACCGGCGACGAACGCAGCCGCTTCGACAGCCTCCTGGCCGATCCCTTCATCGGCCGTTACGCCAGTCTGCTACACACTACCGCCTCATCGACTCCGGAGTCGCCACGCACACGCATCATCCTCCTATTAGAAGTACCGCTTTCGCCCGATGCCTATGAACAGGCCCTCCGCGCCTTGCTCCACCGCTATCCCTTCTGTGATCAGTCGGTCAACCATGCAGCCGTGGTCTTCTATGGGGCGAAGAACTGCCGCTACAAACTCACCGGCCACGCCCTGCCCCTTTCGGTCCTGGATAACCAGATCATACAGCCTTACTCCGCCTTTCTGGAACAGGTACGGCAGCGGCGGGAAGCAGAACGGCAGGCACGGCTGGCCGCCTACGGTCGCCGGGAAGAGCCGGCCGCCGGTCAGGTTGAACGGTACGTGCGGGCCGTCTACGACAACCTGCTGACCGAACTGGCCCAAACGGAGTCCGGCCTGGGACTGCGCCACTAGAGGCTCTACGCAGTGGCCCTGACGATGGGTGGCCTGGAAAGTGCTCCCTGGCTCACGGCTGCTGCCCGTGAGCGGCTGGGGCGGGCCGTCGATGACCTGGTGGAAGCGGCCGAAGCCAATGGCTATGTGGCCACATACGGTGAAGATGACGCCTTACGCACCATTGAAAACGGGCTGGACCGTGGTGGGCTGCTGCCGCTGGCCGAGCCAGTCTGGTATGGTGAGCGGCCGTTTTTTCAGGTGGGTGACACGGTACGGGCGGTCGTAGGCGGGCAGATCAAGGCAGTGGGGCGTGTGACTCGGCTGCGGGAAACGCGCCATTGGGAGTATCAGTACTTTAAAAAACAGATATCAGGTCGGGAAACAGCCCGAATGGGCGGGCAAACTTCGCAGATGGCATCAGCCAGAAAATTGATAAACGTGCGAAGCCTGAAACGCGATTCGTCCAAATAACGTCCGCCTCGTCTAGGGACCGACAAATATTGCCAATTTAAGGTGCGCCACAAATTCAGAAGCAGAAAGGCGATAGTTAGAAAGAGAAAACGAATGGCCGGGTCTTGGGATGTGGTACGAATGCGAACCCGATTCATCTGACGATAGCTGGACTCAATGCCAAAACGAGACCGGTATTTGCGTTTCAGACCAGCAAAGGTGCCCTGCCACGAGCGGCCTAGCACAGTATACAACTGGAATTCATGTCCATATTTGCCATAACGCCCCTTCAGATAAGACCCGACTACATACAAGGGCATTGTCACGCTTCCATCCTGTGGCGACCGCATGGTGTAGGTGGTCTGATAGCTCTTTTTAGCTGTATCAAGCATGGTTTTCAAGCGATGGCTACGAGCCGGTACGGGCAGTATGGTTTGGAAGGGCTGCGCTTGCAGAAAATGGACCATCGCTACATTATAGAATTGCCTGTCCAGCAGCAACCGTTTAATGCGTATGGAGAGTGCTTGCAGTCGAGTGAGCAACCGGTCAAAGACGTTTTTCACCGATTGTCCAGCTTGCCAGTAGGCCACAGCTATCGTCACCCGTTTATGACGGGTAATGAGATAAGCTGAGGCATAGACGTGAAAATAGGTCGTGCCGCTTTTGGCTTTGCTACGACGTATCTCCTGTTCATCGTTTTGGGCCTGTCCATGATAAGGTATTTCTGTGAAGTCAAAAGCCACTTCGTGGCGACCATACAGGATCTCAGACGGCAATTGCCCTACCAACAGTTCATTCATCTGCGCTTCTAACTCGTTTAGGTCATAGTGATTGAGGCACCCTTGGCGCAACTGGTAAAAGATCGCTGCCGCAGTTGGAGCATCGGCCAGAGCTTGGCATGTACCATGTACGCTCTGCCGCCTTACAGCCGCCAAGCCCAAAATGTCCCAGATCTTGGGCTGAGTACACTTTGTTTGTTGGGTCTGTAAATTTATCTGACCGTTCATATTGCCTTGGAAAGCATGGCGGACTTGATGATAAACCAATTTGGCTTTATTCTTCATAATAGCTCCTTGGTGTTTGGTTGGTTTGGTTTACCTCTTTATACCAAACACTTGGTGCGCCGCCAGCAGGATGGTCACAATCTGGTCCAGACCCACCAGGCTGGTGGCCTGCACCCAGATGGTCAACCGCTTAATCCCTGCCAGGATAGGCGCGGCCAACTGCCACTCGTC
>JAWOIM010000256.1:0-4024 GCA_046484685.1 Chloroflexota bacterium
AACTGCGGTTGTGGCGGTGGGCCACTTCTTGCGGCCGGCCGCCGGCCGACAAAACGAAAGCGAGTTTGCCGTTGACCAGGGTAGAAGCCAGCGCCCGCAGCCCGTCCCAAAAGGTATCGTCCAGTTCGTCGTGGCGGGCTAGGGCCAGGTCGATTTCATCAAGCAGGATAATTGTGGGATTTTCGAGTTCCCGACTGACGCTTTCGACAAACCGGTCAAGACGGCCGTTTCCCACCACCGGCAGTCCCAAACAGGTCAGTAGATAATCAAGCAGCCCCCGGCGCGTGCTGAGCTGGGGATTGCGAAAATCGACAAAAATCCAGCGGTACTGGTCGGGCTGGGGCAGCCAGTCGCGCCGCTGGCCGGGACGAAGCTGGGCGGCTGGTGTGGTGGTAATGGCTTGCAGATAGAGCAGGAGAGAGGTTTTGCCGCTGCCGCGCGAGCCGATGATGGCCGCGTTTTGTAAGGGAACGGCCGTTTGCTGCCACAGACCAAACAGGCGCTGTAACTCATACGTACGGCCGAAAAAGTGATGGGGTTGGGTAATAGGAGGGCCGGCGATAAAGGCCTGGTTTACCGGCGGCAGGGGTGGTTCTAGACCGGCCGCCTGGTAAAAGTAGCGCCGCTCTTCTGCTGACAGTCCGCTGCGCTGCTGTAGGGCCTGGGCCAGTTGTTCGACCTCATCGGCTTGGGGCGGGATGTGACCTCGTTCCCAAAATTGGATGGGCACACCGCCTGAATCACGGCCCAACTGATAGCCCAGTTCATCCTGGATCAGGGCGATGTTTTTATTTTCCAGCAGCGCAATTTTACGCACGGCTACCTTGAGCAACTGGCCGAACTGTTTCGGGTTTTGTCTGCCTGACCCCATAGGCCGGATTCCTTTTCTTGGGCGCTGACGGAGGACGGATGAGGACCGATGATAGACGTTTCCCGTCCGCCCCCGGTCTTTTTGTCATTATACAAAAAGTTGAGTCCCTTGTCAGGCAGCGGTTGGGTCGCCGTTGACGACATTGGTCCAGGGCAGCTCCTTTATTTCGCGTAGTGATTCTAGCTGATCGCCCAGACGGTGCATCTCTTCGTCGATACTGGCGGAGATACGGCCGTAATCGGCTATATCATTGGTGGCCTGACCGATCAACAGTTGGGAGTAGATGGTTCCCAGCAGGGTAAGGGTATGTTCTAACTGGATTTCCGTTTGTAAGATGCTGTTTTGCAACTGCTGCAGCAAAGCATACTGATTTTGGCGCAGGTGCAACAGTTGTTTCAACTGGGGAGCCAGGCTGCCGTTGCTGGCCTGTGCCAGGCGCAGCTCCAATTCGGCGATGGCCTGGGGCACCGTTTGCAGGTCGTGGCGAACCAACTCATCCTGGCGCAGGTAGTTTAGTCGCGTCACCAGGTCGGTGACGGCCTGGCTGCACGTTTCCAACTGGCGGGCCAACTGCTGAATGTAAAACTGGTTGTGGGGATTGCTGCTGCTCTTGATGACCCGGTCAATTTGCGCCTTGTAGGCCAGGGTTTGGTCGACATAGTCTTGCAGCCGGGCCAGGTCGCTGTTGGGCGGCGGCTGCTCGCTGCTGCCGGCGGGGTTGGCCACCAGCCAGATGCCCCAGATCAGGGCCACCAATCCGGCCAGCCACCAGGGCAAATAATTGACAGAGATCAATAAGACCAGTCCGGCCACAATAAGCAGGTACCAGATCGGATTTTGCAGAAAATCAAGCAGGTAGGGTTGGAGTTTTTTCATCGTTTTATGGGAGTGGTCCTTCCGGTATGTCGGCCAATTGCTGACAGTCAACCAACTCAATCTGATCCCAGGCGGCACCGGTGAAGGGAAGGAGAGTATCGGCCGGGGGGGTAAACGGCCGTTTCTGCCCATGTTCCAGGGCATAGACCAGCCCCTCTGGTTCACACTGCACCAGGTGATAGATGGGCAGCCCGTGGCCATACTGGCCGATAATGCGGTCGGCGACCGGCTGCACCCGCCGGCCGCGCAGCCGGCTGTAACGTTCGTAGGCTTCCGGGCTGCCAAAGTGGCGCAGCCGGTGGTTGTGCAGCAGGTAGTGATTGCCCTGTTCGTCTGCCAGCACCATGCCTTCGGCAATGGCTACCGGGGTTATGTCCTGGGGCATTATTTGCAGCAGGGAGGCTCCCCAACTGGTGATGGGCACGTTGACCAGCAGGATGAGTACCAGCAACATCAGGGCAATGCGGGCCAGCATACGGCCGTTTTCCGCCGCCAAATCGGATGACGGGTCTGGGGCAAGTGCCACATTTGCTTTTGGAACCGGATCCGGCTCTACGCTTTGGGCCAAAGTCTGGCTCAAATTTTGGTCTAAAGGGGGAGCCTCATATACCCGTATATCTGGGTCCCCGTTTAGCGTCGCTTCAAACACCAGATCCGGCTTTTCTTCCCTACCTACAGTCTCACTAAGCTCCTCGATATTTTCTCGCAGCATCGTTATCTCTTCCTACGGTTCACTGTTCAGTGTCCAGTGAACACTGAACACTGAAAACTGACCACCGCTTACCGTACCGTCACAAAACCCAAAATCTCGCCCAGGCTGAACCAGACGTCGGTATAAAAATTACCACCCGCCTGGCGCAGTAGTTCAAAGGGGGCATCGGGATGGCCGATAAACGGCCGTAGCGTCCAGGCCATCTGGCTGCCGACAAAGGCATAGAGGCAAATCCAGAAGAGCAGCGTTAGACGACGAATACGCACCCCGTTCTCCTCATCATCGGAGATAATCCACATTCCTTTGAGCAAAAACCACATGCCGATAAAGCCCGAAATGCCAAAAACGGCCACGTTGAGCAGCTTAAAGAACTGATAGTCGTTGGTGGTGATTAAAAAGAAGAGGATGATGGGGGCAAAACCAAACAACATCACCGTCATCACGGTGATGGGGGCCAGGTACATGGCCAGATTTTGCTGAATGCTTTGCCGCGCCCCAAACAGGGTGTTAAACAGGTAAAGAGTGGGCAGGCAGATGAGGGACGTCAGCAGGAAGAGGATGGGGAGCTTAACGGCCGAACTCATCGCCTGCCCAATACCGGCAATACCGGATGAGGAGCCGATAACGGCTCCACACAGCGCCAGAAAGACACTGCTGGCAATGATCATAGAGCGAATCTTACCCTGTAAGTTGATCCCCTCTTTGATCTCCAGGAAAAATTCTTCACGCTGGCGCAAAATTACTTCAACAATGGCCAGGTGGCCGGCCAGTTGTTCAAAGCCTTTGTGGCCGGATCGCTGTTTAATGGTGCTAATGTTGCTCATTGTTTCCTCCTCGTATACAGTGATTTCATAAAAACAGCATAACAGAAAGGTAGTCAAAACGTTTGCAGCAGCAGCGGCCGTTTACTTCCAATTTTTGTAGTGATTTGTAGGGCAATTGTGCAAGTTTTCAATCTGTAGTAGACTTTTTGTGTAGTGGTTCACCGCCCAGCATAAACACCTTTTACAAATTACCGGCGCTGGCCAACTGACGGTGGCCCCCTCTATCAACCAGCGCCTATCGGCCATCGTCCCTGATTATTTTCACAGGTGTTCAACATGGGTGAGGCAACCACCACAATGAATGAAAATTCATCGTCTACCCCTGACTTGATCAGGGGCCGTCGTCCATGGTCTATTTTCGTAGGAGTCCGAGATGCCCTTTTCTGAGAAAGAAATGCGTTATCTGCAACTGCTGGCCCAACAGTACCCCTCCATTCGGGCTGCCTCAACCGAGATTATCAACCTCAGCGCTATGCTGGAACTGCCCAAAGGCACCGAACATTTTATTTCCGATGTACATGGGGAATATGAAGCCTTTTTGCACGTGCTGCGTAACGGCTCTGGGTCGATCAAGCGGCGTATCGAAGAAGTGTTCCAAAACACACTGGTGGAGCGGGAAAAGCGGGAGCTGGCCACGCTGATATATTATCCCGAACAGAAAGTTTCTCTGATTCTCAAAGAAATAGACAATTTGGCCGAATGGTATCGCATCACCCTCTTTCGGCTGATCAAATTATGCCG
>JAWOIM010000272.1:0-2959 GCA_046484685.1 Chloroflexota bacterium
AAAAAGGTGATCAGGTAGAAGATGAGACCGGCCACATAGACCACGCCATACACGATCAGGTCTAAAATACGGCCAATAGGCATCGTCGAGCCGATAGGCACAAAGGCGGCCAGCAGGGCCACCCCCAACAAAACGACCAGACTGCGCCGCCGCCAGACGCTGGCCAGTTCTTCCTCTTTAATAATATCCTCGGCCAACCAGCGGGCATTTAACATGGCCAGCCGTGCCTGGCTCAGCAGCCAAAAGCCGACAATAAAATAGGCGATGAGCGCGGCCAGTAGTTCCGGCCGCAAGCCCAGACTCACCAGGTTGCTAAAAGACCCCTCTCGCACTGCTGCCAGATCCAGGGTGCCCAGGGCCGTGAAAATGGCCAGGGCCACACCGCCCCATATCCAGCGCTGGAAAAATTCGCGCACCAGGCCGGCACGAAAGAGGCGGGCCGGCCGGTCTTCGGCCAATGCTTTGCGGGCGCTGAAGGGGAGGGCATGGAAGCTGGCTTCGGCCTCGCTGATGGCCAGTTGGTCAAAAATTTGGGCCACAAGCGCTGCCTGCTGCCAGACAAAAATCATGAGCAGCAGAGCGATAATAAAGTAGGGATCGAACAGTTCGATGGGGGACTGCTGGATATCACGCAGGCGGTCGGCCGTGGGCCAGTTGCCGGCTGCCGCCCAGGTAAACAGGCGGGTCAACAGCACAATGACGACCAGTTCGGCGGCCCGGTAAGCCACGTTGCTGAGCAGCCGCCGGTCCGGATCATGCAGCCAGAAGGTGGTGTAGATCGATTCTAGAGCCACGATGAAGGAGAGTAAAATGAGAGCACGCCAGGGAATGGGGTCGCTCATGCTGCCGATGATGGCCAGGACGCTGGTGGCCAGACAAGTAATCAGGCCGGCAATAAAAATGGGCTGGGTGAGGTAGCGCGTCCAGGGGGACGTGAGGAAGGGGGTGATATCGGGTGGGGAATCGGCCGTTTTGTCAGGTGGGCCGTAGCCGCTTATCTGATGCATGCAAGATCCTCATTAGTGCGTAGTGCATAAAGTGGCGCAGCCACAACCAAAAACTCTCACCACAGAGGGCATAGAGAACACAGAGTTTTTTCTCTTTTGCTCTGCGCCCTCCGTGTTCTCTGTGGTGTAAAAATTAACCATACCCACAAGGCGCAAGATTGTACTGACTTGTGCTGAGCGTAGTCGAAGTAGCGTAGCGAGCGTATTTTTGTAATGACCCTCACTCGCTACGTACTACGTGCTTTTCGCCAGGCGTCCAAATGCCGTTTATAGGCCACGTTGTAAGCGCGAAAGCCGAGCTGCCGCGCCCGCTGCTGCACCTGGCCAAAGCTGTAGTCGGGCTGGGTGACGATCAGGACCGGATTCAGGCCGCGCCGGACAAAATGATGGAGCATCTGGCAGGTGGCCTCGTCTCCTTTTGGGCTGATGGTGAGCAGGGTGACGCCCCAGTTGAGGCCGGCCTGGGTTAAGGGCGCCCATTCCAGGAAAGGGCGGCTGTTTTCGGCTTCCAGGCGGGCCAGTTGTTCCAAAATTTTCATTAGTTGGCCACGGCCGGTCCGGGGGGCTATGGGCGGCGGCATAAAATCGGCCGGATTTTGGCTGCTGCTTAACTGGCCGCGCCATTTGAGGCGGCCGCTGACGTCATCAAACTGCTGTTTTTCCCGGCTGCTGTGAAGCAGCAGGGGATCGACGCCGTTGGTTATCAGTCCTACGGCCTGCCGCTGCTCGATGAGATGGGCGGCCAGGGAGGCAGCCAGTTCAATCGCCCATTCGACCGTTTCGTAGCGGGAATGGGCGTGGTAGTCATCCTGGTAAAGGTTGAGAAGAACGGCCGTTTCCAGCGAAATGGCCGGCTGAAAGGTTTTGACCATCAGCTTTTGGCTATGGGCCGTCACTTTCCAGTTGATCTGGTGCAGCGGATCGCCGGTACGGAAGTCGCGCACCCCTTGAGGCCGGGCCGGGTCGGCAAATAACTGCTGCCGGCTGGCGATGGTGCCAAAGGGCAGGCGGGAGGGCAGCCCTAACTGGCTCAGGGGGGTGATGCGCGGGTAGATGGTCAGGTAATCGGGAGCCAGGTAGCCGGTATAGTCGTTGAGCAGGCCAAATAGATCGCTTGTTTTCAGGCGCAGGGGGCCAAGCTGGTAGTAGCCGCGCCGCTGGCTGGTGACGGTGTAGCGGAATTCGGCCGTTTGGCCACCGCGCAAGGTCAGCACCCGGTTCATTTTGGCCTGGCGCTGCAATTCAATGGCCACGCTCTCGTTAAATTCCAACCAGGGGATGGCCAGCCGGTTGTCGTTGTAGAGCTTGACCGTTACGGCGACCGGCTCGCCCAGAAAGGCACGCTCGGTAAATTGCCGCTCGGCCCGCAAATGGCGCAGTGAGTAGGGCGTGTAAAACCGGTTCCACAAATAAACACCCACGCAGACGTAGACGATGTAGAAGATGAAGTCAATCCGCAGCAAAAAGGCCACGAACAGCAGAATGACAATCAGCGTCGCTAACTCGCCCATAGTTTATTCGTGAAACGTGAAACGTGATGCGTGAAGCGTGATGCGTGAAACGTGATGCGTGAAGCGTGAAACGTGATGCGTGAAGCGTGAAGCGTGACGACTTGATTTTACATGGCCATCAAGTGTTGTACAGGCGATCATCTTATCCGCGTTTTCCTTATCCGTGTTTACACCCATCCTATCACTCTTCACTACTTACTTCTCACTACTTACTTCCCACTACTTACTTCCCACTACTTACTTCCCACTACTTACTTCTCACTGAATACTATGTCCTCCCCAAGTCCAGCTCCGTCTCGGTGAGAACCTGGTTGATGATGTCGCCGACCTGGCGGCCGCGCAGAGCGCTTTCCGGTTGGACCAGGCAGCGGTGGGCCAGGACGGGGCCGGCCAGCCGTTTGATGTCGTCGGGCAGGACGTAATCACGGCCTTGCAGGGCAG
>JAWOIM010000291.1:0-5999 GCA_046484685.1 Chloroflexota bacterium
ACGATATGACCCGGCAACATATAGTAGGACGCTTAGCACCAGCCTGGCCAACGAGCACTACGGCCACACGGCCACGCTGCTGCCCAATGGCCACATCCTGGTGACCGGCGGCGGCGACTTCCCCGAGCCGCCCATAACCAGCGTAGAATTATACGACCCGGCCACAAACAGTTGGTCTACTGCGCCCGATATGGCCATCACCCGCTTTGACCATACGGCTACCCTGATGCTCGACGGCCGGGTACTCATCGTAGGCGGGCGTGATCCCGTTGCTGTAGCCAGTGCTGAGATTTATGATCGTGGCCTCGGTTTTGATGAGGCCTGGCGCCCCCGAATTGGTACGATCAGCAATCCCGTCTTGTCAGGCAGCCATATAAAAATAACCGGCTATCAGTTCCGGGGCGAGGCTGAAAACAGCAGCGGCTCGCCGCTAGTCCAACTGTACAGCCTGGTGAATGAACAAACGATGTGGCTGCCGCCGGCGGTCGGCTTGGGCTGGGGAGATGGCCATTTTACATCGGGAACCGTCAACCATTTTCCACAGGGACCGGCACTCGTTACCCTCTTTGCCAATGGTATACCCGGCCGCTCAGCCTTTGTGCAAGTGGTCAACGGCGTCGTCTGGAGCAATAACAGTGGCGACGGCAACTGGTCTACGGCCGCCAACTGGAGCAGCAATGCGCCGCCTACCGGCATGGACACCGTCGTCTTCAACGCCAGCACCACAGCCGATGCCTTCATTGATCCTACTTTTAGCGGCAGCGTCAACGGCATTTTTGTGGAAGAAGGGTACAGTGGGGAAATCAGCATGGGCCGCAGCCTGGATGCGACCACCGGTCTGGTACTGCGTGACGGCACGATTCTTGTCAGCGATCCCAACAACCATCTGTTGACACTGGGCTGGAATGCTCAACATACCGGCGGTTTTATGGAGCAGACGCAGCCGGTAGGCGTAGCCGATGTCACCTTCTTGCAAATCGAGAATGGGTATGGCCGGGTGCGCTATCGTGGCGCCGAAATAGACAGCAGCGTAACCGGCACCGATGTGGGGGATGTCATGATACGGATACGAGGATTGTATGTCAACACTTATTGCACTACAGAAGGCAGCAATTCGCCCCCCTATGCCCGCCGCTGTTTTGAATTCACCGCCACCGGCAGCAGCGGCCCGGTTGACCTGACGCTGTACGCGCCCACCAGTGAGCTAAACGGCATTCCCGAAGACAGATTGGCCGTTTACCGTTATGAAGGCACGCCCTGGACCGAATACCCCAGCAGCAACGGCAATGATGGCGGCGAATTCAGCTACGGCGCCGCCCAGGTGCCGGGCTTTTCCCATTTCTTATTGGCCGAAACAGGGCTAGGACAAGAACCAACGGCCGTTTCCCTCCACACCCTCACCGCCACTAATCACGCTGCCGGGTGGCTGGCGCTGATTACGGCCGTATTGCTGCTGCTCGGCCCCGTATGGCGACGACGGCAGCATTAAGTTGTCTTCTGAATAAGAATTTATTGTTTAACACCGCTGCGTAATAAACAACTGGGTATGCTATTCTTTGCCGCTAAGGATACGGTTGACGGCCAGGCGGGCTTCGGGAATCAGCGTGTAAAAGACGAGTACCACGACACCCCCATAGGCAAGCGTCGACAGCAGGCAAACAGCGAGTTGGGCCAGGATGCCGTCACTGCCATACTGGCTCATCCCCCACTGCAAGATGAGGCTGCTGAGCATTGTACCTAACATAACCGAGGCAAAAACGGCCGTTAACCACAATTTTTGTTCTGCCGGCATATTTTCTAACCACTCTTCAAACTTTTTCATTAGTCCTGTTCCTCTACAATGAATTGGATTTGCAATACATCGTTTAAAGCAATATGTTTTAAATGATAACTCCTTTAAGCAATCATATTGTATAATTTTAACAGATTACCCTGCTCCTGTTTATGGGACATACGTCTCAACCTCATTACGGCGTTCACCCTCCTGGCCTTTGCCGCCAACTCTCTGCTGACGCGTATGGCCCTGGACGGCGGGATGATCGACCCCCTTTCCTTCACGACCCTGCGCCTGAGCAGCGGGGCGCTGGTGCTGCTGCCCCTGGCCCGCCTGGTATCGCCATCAAAGTCGCTGCCGGCAGCCAAAGGGAGTTGGGGGTCCGGGTTAGCCTTGTTTGCGTACGCCGCCCCCTTTTCGCTGGCCTATGTATCGCTCAGTACAGGGATGGGAGCGCTGATTCTTTTTGGTGCCGTGCAGGTCACCATGTTAACGGCCGCTTTGAAATCCGGGGAGCATCTGGGTATGGCTCAATGGGTGGGCACGGTGACGGCCGTTGCCGGTCTGGTCTACCTGGTGCTGCCGGGGCTGGCAGCCCCTGACCCGCTGGGGGCGGCTCTGATGGGGGCGGCCGGTATCGCCTGGGGCGTCTACTCGCTGCGCGGCCGGGGCGCATTGGCCCCGGTGGCCATGACGGCCGGTAACTTTTTGCGAGCGGCCCCGCTGGCCCTGATCGTTAGCATGGTGGCCCTCTCGTCGCGCCATCTGCAACCGTTTGGTATCCTGCTGGCCCTGACCTCCGGCATGGTGACGTCGGGGCTGGGATATGTTCTAGTGACCCGTTTTACGTTTTACGTTTCCCGTTTTACGTTTTAACGCCTTATAAACGGCCGTTACATCCAGCGGCATAATCAGCCCCGGCTGTAAATTGGCCAGCGGAAACCACTGCAGCCGGTGGACATTGTGGGGCGATTGTTCCGCCAGTTCCGGCCCGTGGCCCAGGCGCGGACGGCCGTTGAATTCCGTTATCAGAAAAGCGGTCTCATACTGGCCATCCGGCCAGGTGGCTTCCCATAGCTTTGGCCCCAGCACAATCTTCAGGCTCGTCTCCTCGACCGCTTCCCGGTAGGCTGCTTCAATCAACGTCTCCCCCGGCTCACGCCCACCTCCCGGCGTAATGTAATAAACCTCCCCATCCCGCTGCCGGTAAAACAACAGCACCTGGTTCTCTTTGACAATAATCAAACTGACACGTTGACGCATAGAATTCTCCAGAAGGCAAGTAAAAAGTGGAAAGTGAAAAGTGGAAAGTGGAAAGTAGTCTTCTCACTTCCTACTTCTTACTTCTTACTTCTTACTTCCTACTTCCTCCCCAAGAGTCTCAATAATCGCTCCGGATAATCGGTCATCAGCCCATCCACGCCACGAGCGATGAGCCGCTTCATTGCGGCATAGTCATCGACGGTCCAGACGTGTACGCCAATTTGGTGGCGCTGGGCGGCTCGTACCAAGGCCGGCGTGACCAGCGGCAGCAGACCGTGCCGCTCCGGGATTTGCAGGCTGGTGGCCGGGCTGCGAAACCAGCGGCTCAGCCCCAGCCGGCTCAATAACAGCAGGCGAGCCACTTCGGAGAGAGAAGCGGCCGTTTTCACCTGCGGACAAACCCGCCGAAAACGCCACACCGTGGCCTCATCAAAGGAACCCACCATCATCCGGTCGGCCATCTCATACTGTTCAATCATGGCGGCGAACTGGTCGACAACGGCCGTTTCATGCTGCTTGATGTCCACGTTAATCCAAATATGGGGGAAGGCGTCAAACAGTTCCGCCAGTGTGGGAATCCTCAGCCCTTGCCCGCGAAAAGGAAAAGTCAACCCATCCCGCGTCCAGCGATAGCCCGCATCCAGCCGCTGCAACTGGGCCAGCGTCATATCAGCCACGCGCCCTGACCCCTCCGTGACTCGATCCACAAAAGGATCATGAATCATTACCAGATGACCATCGACCGACCGCTGAATGTCAGTTTCCAGCGCGTCTACACCCAGAGCCACAGCGTTAGCAAAAGCCAGCATCGTATTCTCCGGCCAGCAGCCGCCCCCACCCCGGTGAGCAAAAACAATCAACCCTTTATCGGCTGCCAGCGAATCAGCCGGCAGCCGCTGTTTAATCAGATCCATCTACCTTATCCTTCTATAAGCCAACTTGCCCCGACATTGCCATGCAGTATAATCCACGCTGCCTATCAAGCAAGAATTTTAACGTTTTGCCACAGTACTGGCTATTACGTACGACGCACTACGTACTAAACTATTTTTCACACCATTTTCGGAGAATATTTATGTCAGGACGAGTTGTTTTTCCCTTTACCGCTATCGTAGGCCAGGAACGCATGAAGCGTGCCCTCATTCTCAATGCCGTCAATCCCCAAATCGGTGGTGTTCTAATTCGAGGCGAACGGGGCACGGCCAAATCGACCGCCGCCCGCGCCCTGGCCGCCCTGCTGCCTGACCTCGAAGTGGTAGCCGACTGCCGCTTTGGCTGCGACCCCAACCGGCCCAACAACTGGTGCGACGACTGCCGCGTCAAACACAGTGACGCTGGACACCTGACAACGGCCGTGCGCCGTACCCCCTTTGTAGACCTGCCGGTCAGCGCCACCGAAGACCGCGTGGTCGGGACATTGGATATTGAGAAAGCGATCCAGCGCGGTGAAAAACATTTTGAAGCGGGCGTCCTGGCCTCGGCCAATCGAGGACTGCTCTACGTCGATGAGGTCAATTTGCTCGACGATCACGTGGTAGACCTGCTGCTCGATTCGGCCGCCATGGGCGTCAACGTCGTCGAGCGGGAAGGGATTAGTTTTACCCATCCGGCCAAATTTATCCTGGTGGGCACCATGAACCCGGAAGAGGGCGACCTGCGCCCCCAACTGTTGGACCGCTTCGCCTTTTCGGTGCAGATTACCGGGCTGACTGATGCACAGCAGCGCATTCAGATTTTGGAGCGACGCATTGCCTTTGAAGTAGAGCCGGACTCCTTCCGTGAAGAATGGCAGGAATCGGAGCAGGCCCTTTCACAGCAGATTGCCCGCGGCCGGCGCATGGCCAACCGGGTCAGCTACAGCCGGCGTGATCTGGCCTCGATTGCCGGCCTGATGGGGT
This sequence comes from Chloroflexota bacterium, assembly GCA_046484685.1. GTDB lineage: Bacteria > Chloroflexota > Anaerolineae > Promineifilales > Promineifilaceae > SLGK01. The sequence goes on from JAWOIM010000291.1 coordinate 4,936, forward strand.
CACTCAAGGTGGACGGCCACCGGGCCGACCTGGTCATTTTGCGCGGAGCGCAGGCCCACGCCGCCTTCCAGGGACGTGACTACATTATTGATGAAGACATCGTGCTGGCGGCCGAACTGGCCCTGCCCCATCGCATCAAGGGACGCCTGTTCCAGGACAATATGCTGACGGCCCATGAGCTGGAAGAGCAGTTGGATATGGTGCAGAGTGAGATGGGCAGGGGTGAAGATGGCGAGCCAATGGAAGAAACGGCCGATTCCAGCAGCGTAAAAAAAAAGCGTTAGACTCGGAAAGTGAAGAAGGGGCTGACGTCGCCCAAACAGAGGCCGGCCCCCAAAGCGTGCCCCAAACGGCGCAGGACAGCCCCTGGTGGGAAGGAGGCCAGAAAAAAGAGGCCACCGGTGAGTTCCACGCTCGTCGCCTGGACACCCAACTGGACCGGCTGACGCGCAACCAGGCCGGCCGCCGCTCCCGCACCAAAACCGACCGCAAACGCGGCCGTTACATCCAGTCCCGCATCCCCAAACAAGGCAAAAAAGTCACCGACCTGGCCTTCGACGCCACCTTGCGGGCGGCGGCCCCCTACCAGCGCAGCCGCGACCGCTCCCGGCTGGCCCTGGCCCTGCGCCGCTCTGACCTGCGCGAGAAAGTGCGCGTGCGTCGTTCGGCCAATCTGATTCTTTTTGTAGTCGATGCCAGTTGGAGCATGGCCGTGGCCGAGCGCATGGAAGCGACAAAGGGAGCCATCATGTCCCTGCTCACCGATGCCTACCAGCGGCGCGACCGGGTGGGGCTAATCGTCTTCAACAAAAATGAAGCCAACCTGGTCCTGGCTCCCACCAATTCCGTCCAGTTAGCCCGCGGTGCCCTGGCCGACATTGCCGTGGGCGGCAAAACGCCCCTGTCGGCCGGCCTGCAACTGGCCTATGACGTGGTTCGCAAAGAATCCTATACCCATCCCGACGTGATGCCCCTGATGATTTTGCTGACCGACGGCGCAGGCAACGTCAGTCTCACCAACCTGCCCCCTCAGGAAGAGGCCCATCGTATTGCCCGCCTCATCA